>DATBCN010000778.1:0-4572 GCA_036270475.1 Candidatus Angelobacter sp.
GAACGGTTATGAATTCCGCGAGACCACTTTTGCCGACACCTACCAGACCATGCCGGAAACGGAATGGAATTTCTGGAACCTGATTAAGTTCAATGAAGTCGAAAATGACAATGGCTTGCAATGGCTCATGCGCAAGGACCAATGCATGCACTGTGAAGAGCCAGGCTGCCTGATCGCCTGCCCCGCCGATGGTGCGATTGTGCAGTACACGAACGGCATTGTCGATTTCAACCAGGCCAACTGCATCGGCTGCCAATACTGCGTTAGCGGCTGCCCATTTAACATTCCCAAATTCAACGCGGAAACCAAAAAGGTCTATAAATGCACTCTGTGTTCTGACCGCGTGGGCGCGGGGCTGGAGCCGGCTTGCATCAAGTCATGTCCCACGGGCTGCCTGCACTTTGGCAGCAAGGAAGATATGTTGGATCTGGCCAACAAGCGCGTTACTCAACTCAAGCGGGAAACCAACCACAAAAACGCCGGCGTCTACGATCCCAGCGGAGTGCAGGGTACGCACGTGATCTACGTGCTGCATGACCAGGACAAGCCGGAGCAGTACAGCCTTCCGCGCGATCCGTCAGTCCCGTTCTTCGTCAAGATGTGGAAGGGCCCGCTGAAATGGCTAGGCGGCATTGGCATTGGCCTTGGTGTTCTCGGCGTGTTTATGCACTACATACGGTTTGGCCCCAAGGAAGTTGACAAGGCCGAGGAGGTGAAGCGATGAGCGGCGGAACTATTGCGCGTCCAACCACTGCTGTTCCGGAAAATGAGGTCCTGCGCTACACCTTTATCGAGCGCGCCTATCACTGGATCAACGCCTTTGCCTACACCTATCTTTTGCTGACCGGGCTGGCCCTCTTTACGCCATTTTTGTGGTGGATTTCCTATGTGCTGGGAGGCGGCGGGACCATCCGCTTCTGGCATCCGTGGGTCGGGCTTGTCTATTTTGTGACCATTCTTTGGATGCACTCCAAGTGGAAATCCGATATGAAAGCGATTCCACAGGACCAGCAGTGGTCAAAAAACATTAAGGCTTACGTCCAGAACCAGGACGACGCCATGCCGCCGCAAGGCCGCTTCAACGCCGGACAGAAGCAGTTCTGGGTGGTCATGTTTTATTGCGTCTTCATCCTGCTGATCACCGGCGTCATCATGTGGTTCCCGGAAAAAATGCCACGTGATCCGCATTGGGTGCTGTCTTTGGTGGTGTTTCTCCATTCGGTGACCGCGCTGATCACAATTGCGGCGTTTATCATCCATGTCTACATGAGCGTTTGGATAACGCCAGGCAGCGTGAAGGCCATGACGCATGGCACCGTCTCAACCAATTGGGCCAAGACGCATCACCGCCTCTGGTATGAGAAGATTACCGGGCGCAAGAGCTAAGGCGGTTCATGTCTGGTTTTTCCTGGGACCTGCGTATTGCGCGGGCGAGCGAGCTTGCTAAGACGCACTCAGCGGTTGCGGAACTGCTTGGTTTTTATCAGGGCCTCGTCCGCTGGCAAAAGAGCGTTTATCAATTTGTCGCATCCTCCAGCGACCATGATGTATCCCGTCTTGCGCAACATTTTCCTGCGCTGATCGCGCTGGTAAAGGCCACCGGTTCTCCGGCGCTTAAGGAGACGGCGGCGCAACTGGAGCAGGCCACTCCAGAAGAACGCCTTGATCTTTTGCAGGCAGTCTGGCAGCGCCAGATTGAGGTCCGCGAGATTCCCGCCGAGTTTGTGTTCTTTGCCAACGCCTTGCTGCAGCCGTTCGCTGAATATCTGGCCGAGCGTACTAACTCTGCTACTGAGTCTTCCCCTCCACTCTGCCCATTTTGCGCATCAAAACCTCAGGTAGCGGTCCTGCGGCCTGAAGGCGATGGCGCCAAGCGCTTCCTGCTATGCTCCCTGTGCGGAACAGAATGGTTCTTTCGCAGGATCCTGTGCCCCAACTGCGCCGAGGAAAATAAAGACAAGCTCCCGGTCTTCCAGGCCCAGGAATTCGACTACGTGCGCGTGGACGCCTGCGATACCTGCCACACTTATATCAAGTCGATTGATCTTTCCAAAAACGGCAACGCCGTCCCGGTAGTGGATGAGCTGGCCACCGTCTCACTCAATCTCTGGGCGCAGGAAAACAACTACCAGAAGTTGCAGCCAAATCTTTTTGGCGTGTAGATGGGGTGGCTTGATTTCTCACCGCCAAAAAGAAGCGATTGCGATCTAGGAGAAAAAAGGTAGCCTTCACTCACAATCCCCGACATTATCTGCATTCACACAAAAACAGCACACGAGTCCCTCAGCAGCAGATTAAAAAGGTGTTTTCTAATTTTTTGGGCTGGTAGCCGTTGCGGCAGCGACATTCAAAAACTTCACGGCCAGGAATTGACCGGCAGGATCAAAATCAAAGCCAAAAACGGCCTGGCCCGCGGGATCACATGCATCGCAAGGTTCCTGAAGTGAATAAGAGACGACAAACCTCTCTCCGCCGTCGGACAGATGTTCGATTTTAGGTGAGAAGTCCGGACCTCTTTCGCGGTCAAGTACGGCTAGTTGCATCCGAGAATGGTTTTTGCTCAACGCAATAAACGTGGCATCTTTCTCCATGGCTGTCCGGGGCAGCGAAGCAATGTCGTCTACATTGATTAGCGTTGGAGTGCCGTTTAGAAGCACCCATCCCTGGTTCGAGTGGACACTTCCCGGATAAACGACGTACCCCAGGTCAACCAGGCCCGCTTCTTTCATCGAGTTGAGATATCCGGTCCGTGCCGGTTTTTGCGCCGCCAGCAGTTGACTGAACGCCACCGCGTCAGAAGAAGCATAGCCGCCCATCTGTTCGATGAAGCAGTGGTTGTATTCCGCGGACTGGCTGTCCCCGCATGTTTTGCCGATCTCGTTCAGATCATCCGCGCCCGCATTCCACACGGCTTCCGTGCCGATCTGGTCATCGGTTTCATGGTTGGCCTCCACTTGCAGAAATGTCACCAGTGAAGCCACGCCGACCACGGCCAGCGCTGTCGCAACTCTCCGTTTCAAAAGGCTCATGACTTTAATTCCACTCAGCTTGCCATTGCGCCGGCCAGTGCGTTTGCTTCCTGAAAGCAGGAACCCTGATCTCCGCCAAAGGTTGCGCCAGCCTGCCAACTCAATTGGCCACTGGCCGTACCGTGCTGGGGAAACCCCGACTTCCAACCTTGATCTTACGACTGAACACATGAGATGGGAGCAACCTTTACATTTCTTATCTCTATGTGTGGAGAAGGGCTTCCCAAGCCAGTTGGAGGCATAGGCGCCGTTTTTCTGCGGGCCCCTGTGTACATGCCAAAGACCAAATAGAAGAAGTGCAGTTGAAATGAAATCGTCGCGTCCGCGCCGAGCTTGTGAAAACCTAAGAATTTCGGCGAAAAGACCTGTTCCTTCTCTACCCAATTTCTCATACCGCTTTTCGTTCCTGGAACTCTTGGAGCGTTTACAGTTTTTTACAAATCCAATGTTCAAAATGCTGGCGTGATCGTTTACAAATTCTAATGAGCGGGGTCATCGCCCTGTCTCGAACGCAACGTACACTAAAGTAATCCGGGATTTTTCTTTTATCGCGCGCAAATAATGGGCGGCAAGCGGGTTAATGGTGTTCGGCAGGTATGATGAAAGAGTGGGCCATATTTCCTCAGTGAACGAACTCGCGGAACTGGAGCAGGCAGAGGTCGCCGTTCCCATGCCTGTTACCAGGCTGCGTCCGCGAGCGCATTACGAGATAGCGCTGTTAGTTGTCGCCATCATTGTATTCTTTGGCTGCATTGTCTCGCCTCCAGGACTGATGGATGACGTGGATGCGGTGCATGGCCAGATGGCGCGCAATATGGTTACGTCTGGAGACTGGGTCATCCCGCATCTGGACGGCGTGCCTTACATTGAAAAAGCGCCCATGCCGTACTGGCTCATTGCCATTTGCTACCTGCTGATGGGAGTGCATGATTGGGTGGCGCGTATCCCCACTGCTCTGGCTGCGGTGTTGTTGTGCTTTGCCACCGCACGCTATGGCGCGTGGGCGTTTGGCCGCCGTGCCGGTTTCTATGCCGGGCTGGCCCTGGCTACTTCCGCCGGACTCTTTCTCTTCACGCGCATTCTTATTCCTGACGTGGTTCTTACC
Source organism: Candidatus Angelobacter sp. (assembly GCA_036270475.1). Classification (GTDB taxonomy): domain Bacteria; phylum Acidobacteriota; class Terriglobia; order Terriglobales; family Acidobacteriaceae; genus Angelobacter. Next base: position 4,135 of record DATBCN010000778.1, read on the forward strand.
CTGACGATCTGTTTGTGCTTCATGGCGTTTCAGCGGGCATTGAATGAAGACCGCTTGATTGTAGACGGGGAAGAATCGAATCCGCGCTTGTGGTCCTTGGTTCTGGGCGGCTCTCTGGGCGTAGGTGTGTTGTTGAAAGGCCTGATTGCGCTGGTTGTCCCCGTGGGCGGAGCGCTGCTCTATCTGGCCCTGACGCGCCAACTTTTTTTGCGCGACACCTGGCGGCGTTTGCGCCCTTTCAGAGTCGGCCTGATCTTTTTGCTGATCGCTGCGCCGTGGCATGTGCTGGCGACTTTACGCATGCCGCCGTATTTCAACTTCAGCATGCATAGCGGGCCGGGCGAATATCACGGATTTTTCTGGTTTTATTTCATCAATGAACATTTTTTGCGGTTCCTGGGATTGCGCTATCCGCGTGACTACAACACTGTGCCGCGG
>DATBCN010000779.1:0-9020 GCA_036270475.1 Candidatus Angelobacter sp.
GGCCTTCGCCGCTAAACTGCGCCAGGGGCCGCGCGCCGCGCGCGTGGATGAGGTCACGGAAATTTCCGCCGAACCGGTGGAAGGTCTTACAATTTTTCGAATTGAAGGAGCATGGTAAAAGATGGAGCCGAATCCAGCAACGAGCTGCGACCACCTGAAAAAACTTGTCCGCGAAGTGCCGGACTTTCCCAAGCCGGGAATCCTGTTTTACGACATTACAACGTTGCTGAAGGACAAGATCGGCTTTGCCACGTTGATCGATTCGCTTTCTGAACATTACCTTGACCGCGACATCGACCTGGTGCTGGGCATTGAGGCGCGTGGCTTTATCTTTGGTCCGGCGCTGGCGTACCGGTTGAACGCGGGGTTTGTGCCAATCCGCAAGCCGCGCAAGCTGCCGGCTGAAACCGTAAAGTGGACTTACGATTTGGAATACGGCACTGACACGCTGGAAATCCATAAGGACGCGATCAAGCCGGGCCAACGGGTGATTATCGTGGACGACCTGCTGGCTACCGGAGGCACCGCCAACGCCTGCTTTCAACTGGCGAAATCCCTGGGCGCAGAGGTGGAAGGCATGGGATTTGTGGTGGAGCTGGATTTCCTGAGCGGACGCAAGAAGTTTGACGGCACGGAAGTATTTTCATTGCTGCATTATGACAAGTAGGCTTCTGGTGAGAGCCACTGAGTTGAGTTGACGCGCAGAAAAAGGCGGCGCGTTGCAGGGCTTACACCAGCTTTACTGACTTTTCCGCGATCAATTTTTTTACGCGCTCCACAAACTGTTCTGCTGGCACGGTGCCTTCCGGTTGCTGCTGTCCCCGGACGCGCACATTGACGGTACCGGCCTCGGCCTCTTTTTCGCCGACCACCAGAATGAATGGAATTTTCTGCATGGTGAGGTCGCGGACTTTTGAGTTCATCTTTTCAGCGCGATCATCCATATGCACGCGCACCCCGGCGGCCTGCAACTGTTGCGTGACTTTCTTGGCATACTCGTTGTGCTTATCACTGATGGGGATCACCGCCACCTGCACCGGCGAGAGCCATGCGGGAAAAGCGCCGGCGTAATGCTCAATCAGCACGCCGAAGAAACGCTCGATTGAGCCATATAGCGCGCGATGCACCATGACCGGCTGCTTGCGCGAGCCGTCTTCCGCCACGTATTCCAGCTTGAAGCGCTCCGGCAGGTTGAAATCAAACTGCACGGTGGAAAGCTGCCAGGGGCGGCCGATGGCGTCCACCAGCTTAACGTCAATCTTGGGGCCATAAAAAGCGGCTTCGCCGGGAATGGTTTTGTAGGGAATATTCATTCTCTTCAGCACATTTTCCAGCGAATTGATGGCCAGGTTCCAGTTGTCTTCGCCGCCTACAAAGCTCTTCTTGTCGCCTGGGTCCCAGGTGCTCAACTCCACCTGATATTCGTCAAACCCGAAGGTCTTGAGCACGGCCAGGGCAAATTCAATGCAGCCAACCACCTCTTCTTCAATCTGCTCCGGCGTGCAGAAGATGTGGGCGTCATCCTGGGTAAAGCCGCGCACGCGGAGCAGGCCGTGCATTACTCCGGATCGTTCATAGCGATAGACCGTGCCCAACTCGCCATAGCGCTGAGGCAGGTCACGGTACGAGCGCATCGCGTCCTGGTAGATCAGGATGTGCCCCGGGCAGTTCATGGGCTTCATGCGATATTCGGCGTCATCCAGTTCCATGGGCGTGAACATATTCTGCGCGTAGTAGCCTTCATGGCCGCTGGTCTTCCACAGATTCACGCGGAAAGCGTGCGGCGTGTACACCAGCGCGTAACCGCGCTTCAGATATTCATTGCGCATCCAGTCTTCCATCTCCTTGCGGATCAGGCCGCCCTTGGGATGCCAGAAAATCAGCCCCGGCCCGGCCAGGTCCTGGATGCTGAAGAGATCAAGCTGCTTGCCCAGCACCCGATGGTCGCGTTTTTTGGCTTCTTCAATCGCCAGCAGATATTGGTCGAGGTCTTTCTTATTGAAGAAAGAAGTGCCGTAGATGCGCTGGAGCTGCGGGTTCTTTTCGTCGCCCAGCCAGTATGCGCCGGCGATGCTGGTCAGCTTAAACGCCTTGATTTTGCCGGTGGAAGGAACATGCGGCCCGCGGCAAAAGTCAACGAACTTGCCATTGCGATAGATGGATATTGGTTCGCCCGGCTTGGTGAACTGCTCAATGAAGTGGACCTTCATAAAGTCGCCTTCAGCGCGGAAACGGGCCAGTCCCTCCTGGCGCGGGATGAACTCGCGTTCAAATTTTTCATCGCGCGCGGCAATCTCCGCCATGCGCTTCTCCAGCTTCTCCAGGTCTTCCGGAGTAAACGGCGTGGGACGGTAGAAGTCATAAAAAAAACCGCTGTCAGTAGGCGGACCATGGCCCAGCTTGGCTTCAGGAAAAAGTTCAAGCACGGCCGCGGCCAGCAAATGGGCGGAAGAGTGCCGGTAGACCTCCAACGCTTCCTGATCACGATCAGTGAGCAGACGCAGATCGGTGTCCTGTTCCAGGGGCTTATTCAGGTCAGCAAACTGCCAGCCGTCCCTGGAGCGTTGCGTGTGCATGCTGGCTGGACCCTGGACCGTTTCAGGCGCTTCAGCGGCGGGCGCGTTAACGCTTGCCGAAGGCCGCACCTTGGCCACCAGTGCCGCATCGGCCAGGCGGGGACTGATGGAGCGGGCAATATCGAGCGGCGTTGCGCCGGCGGGAACATCTTTTTTGCTCCCATCAGGGAGCGTGACTTGAATGTTGTCTTGGGGCATAAGAGATTTTTTTGAAAACGCAGCCGTTGGGCAGCGCCCGGTAATCTTCAAGTCTAACGAGCCGGAAACAAAGGGTCAAACCGCGCCCGCCTCTCCGCTCGCAACTGTATATACTTGTTCCGTGGGCGTCATCAATCCCAAATCAGTCAAGGTCAACGTCACCACCGGCACCGGCGTGGATATTGTATGGGACGACGGCCACCAAACCCACTTCGCCTTCCAATGGCTGCGTGACGCATGTCCCTGCGCCACCTGCACTGAAGAGCGCAACACGCACAAGCGCAGCCCCGGAGAAGCGCCCAAACAGGCTGCTACCTTGTTGCCCATGTATAAGGAGCCGGCCAAGCCCAGGGAAGTGAAGCCGGTGGGCCGCTATGCCCTGAACATCGCCTGGAATGACGGCCATGCCAGCGGCATATATTCCTGGGACTATCTGCGCGAGATCTGCCAGTGTGAAGAGTGCCGCGCCGTCGCGAATTGAGGAAGTTCAATACCCCGCATTCTTGTCGACTGTTCCCTCAAGCGGCTGCCCGGCGAGATACCGCTTTAGATTTTCCGTGAAAGTCATGTAATGGCGCTCCCAGACATTCGCCGTCAAGAAAGCCGTGTGCGGCGTGATCAATACCTGTGGCATCTTCCATAGAGCTGACCGTCGCGGCAAAGGCTCTTCCGCAAATACATCCAGAGCGGCGCCCGCGAGCCGGCGATCACGCAGCGCCTTCACCAATGCAACTTCATCCAGCAACGCGCCACGGGAAACATTCACCAGAAACGCCGCCGGTTTAAAAAGAGTGAGGCGGCGGGAATCGATCATGTGGCGCGTGCGTGAGGTCAGGGGCGCAGCCAGCACAACAAAACCAGACCGTGCAATGGCATGGTCGAGCGAGCCATAACCGATGACCTCATGCGCTCCCGCCGGGCCCCGTTCCGGACGCTCACGCACTCCAATCACCTTCATCTTCAGCGCCGCGGCCATCGTGGCAATTTCCGACCCAATACTGCCCAGCCCGACAACCGTCATTGCCGCACCGCGAATTTCACTCGGGCGATGTTCGTTCCAAATGGCTTCCATGGCCCACTTGCGCTTGTCTTGGTAGCGCACCGCGAAAGGCAGGCCCTTTGCCAGCGCAAGCACCGTGGCAATCGCATGTTCCGCCACTACCGGCCCATGCACATTCCCCGCATTGCAGATGGCAATGTCACTAGCCATCAGCTCGGGACAAAGAAACTGGTCAACCGCTGACGTAATCGAATACACCCAGCGCAAATTGGTTGCCGTGTGTAGCTGTTCCGGAGTGAGGGACCATCCAATCAGAATGTCTGCGCCGCCAAGCACACTCTCATCTTGGCGTTTATTCGATGAATATGCGACCTCTGTTTGCGGAAACTCACCGCGCAGCCGCTCCATGAACCACGCCGGCGGACGCCACATTTCAAACTGTTCGTGCAGCAGAATCGCAATCTTGTGTTTAGCCATTCTGCCTATGCTCCCGCAGCGGGTGGACGTAAAGATTCCGCGGCGCGGCCACCATGGTCCCACAGCACGGTCGAATCAATCTCCGCAAGGGACCGCCTTCCCGTCAGCGCCATGGCGCGCTCAAATTCGTCGCGCAGGATGGTAATCACGCGCTCCACGCCCTGCGCACCGCCTGCGGCAAGTCCATAAATATAAGGCCGTCCAATGAATACCGCTTTCGCTCCCAGTGCCAGCGCCATCAGCACATCTGTTCCGCGGCGCACACCGCTATCGAGCATTACGGGAATGCGTCCGGCCACGGCTTCCACCACGCGCGGCAAAGCATCAATCGTGCCCGGGACCAAGTCAAGATTGCGGCCGCCATGGTTGGAAACGATCACGCCGCCCGCGCCGTTTTCCGCGGCCCGCCTGCCGTCTTCAGGGCTGAGCACGCCTTTCAGAATTACCGGGACGCCCGCAACCGATCGCAGCCATTCCAGATCACTCCAGTTGAACGACGGGTCCAACAATGGATCATAAATCTTGCCGCGCTGCGTTTTGTGCCCGGGCGCGGCGGCGCCCAGGGCAAGCCCGCGCAGGTGTACGCACTCCAACTCTTTGGGCAAGCCAAACGAGAGCTGGCTATATCGGTTGCCCAGCACAGGCGTGTCCACGGTGAGGCATACGGCTGTGCAGCCCGCAGCCACGGCGCGCTGCACCATGTCTTTGGTAAATGCGCGGTCGCGCTGGACGTATAGTTGAAACCAGATTGGGCGCTGCGTGTTTCGCGCAATCTCATCGATTGCAGTGGTGGTAAATGAACTGATTACAAACGCCGCGCCGGCCGCGCCGGCTCCGCGCGCAGTGGCCAGTTCTCCTTCAGGATGATAGAGCCTGTGATATGCCACGGGCGCAAGCAGGATGGGTGATTCCATTTCGCCGCCAAAAAGATTTACGCGCGTATCGAGTTGAGAGACATCCACCAGAACATTGGGCGCGAGTTGCAGCCGCTCAAATCCCTGCCGGTTCCGCTGCATTGAAATCTCATCGCAACCGCCCGAGCGCACATAGTCATAAGCCATTTGGGAGAGCCGCTGCCGGGCCAAAGGCTCAAATCGTGTTATGTCGGACGTGGGCAGGCCCTCAGCGGCGCTGGGACGGAGAAGATTTCTCCACCGGCTCATGGTCTCTCCCTGTCATAGAAATTGTGTTTCGTCTCGCGTCTATCTTCGCATGCGATGCTTGCCGTGCGGGCTGAAATTACTGGGCGCTGTATCCGCCATCTACCGTGAGCGTACTGCCTGTGGTCCATCTGGACTCGTCACTGGCCAGAAAGACGGCCGCGCTGGCCACATCCGCGGGCTGGCCAAAGCGGCCCATGGGATGCATCGCCACACGCAGGCGACGCGCATTTTCATCGGTGTTGAATTTTGCCACGAGATCCGTCTCCACAATTCCGGGAGAGATGCAGTTCACGCGGATATTTTCTGCCGCATGGTCCAGGGCCATGGCCCGGGTGATGGCCGCCACCGCGCCTTTTGACGCCGAATACGCCACCCGGTTGCGCGCCCCCAGCAAACCCAGCACCGAACCGATATTGATGATGGACCCGCCGCCAGCCGCGCGCATGTGCGGCAATACCGCCCGCGAAAGCAACCACAGCCCCCGCACGTTGATGCTGAGGGTCAGGTCAAAATCTTCTTCGCGCAATGACTCGGCCGTTCCGGGTAAAAGCACCGCGGCATTATTCACCAGGATGTTGATGCGCTTGAATCTCTCCAGCGCCGTTGCCGCCAGTTTCCCCACCGCGCCGGCATGGCTTATGTCAGCGGCAACCGCAGCGCAATCTCCGCCGATCTCCGCCTCTGCCAGCGCCAGCTTTTTACCGTCTCGCCCGGCAATAATGACCTGCGCGCCTTCACGGACAAACGCCTGAGCAATGGCCTTGCCGATCCCGCTTCCGCCGCCGGTCACGATGGCTGTTTTTTTCTCCAGTCGCATGAGCGCATTGTAATCCCATCAGGCCAAAACGCCGCACCGCCGGCCTGTCTTGCGCGTCGCGCAAAATTTCCTCAGTGCAAAAACACTCGCTCGTCCTGCATCGTCCGTAAGAATATTTGCGGCAGCGCCACGAATCGCACACAAATGTACCGCCGATGCGGCCAATCGCATCCCCGCAATCGCCAACTACCTCCAACGAACTAGGCGACACTGCGGAGTTAAGCCCCAGAAAACCACCTAGGAACATCCAGCTCTGGATCGCGTATTGTTTACAACTCTCGCGGCCGCATAAATCCAGCATCTTCAAAGCATCTCTCCTGCAATCAACACGCGCGCAAATTCGTGTCGTTATGGCACTGCGTTTGCATTTAATAAAGCAACCCCACACATGGGTCATCCAACTTCAACCTGTTTTCACAAACGGCAGCAATTCCTCCGTTCCGCTGCCCTAAGCAAAAAGTAAATTTCAAAGTGAGGTCGAATGAAAAAGCTGTTCTATCTTTTAGTGTTGTGTGCCGTTTTCTGCGCGTCCGCGCTGGCACAGGCGCAATCCCCGCGAATTATTTTTAGCGATCTGCAAAGCGGCCCCAACACTGGCGGCGTTAATGGCAAGGGCGCAATGGTCACGGTCCATGGTTTTGGTTTTGGCGCCAGCCGCGGCGCCTCATCAGTGACCATTGGAGGCGCGCCCGCGGACAACTACCCGTTATGGTCAGACACTAAAATCAGCTTTCAACTTGGCGCGGCCGCCGTTTCCGGCAACATTCAAGTGAACGTGGGGAGTGCGGCCAGCAATGGAGTTTCGTTCACGGTCCGTCCGGGCAACCTGTACTTTGTGTCGCCTTCAGGCAATGACGCAAACGCCGGCACCGCGACAGCTCCGTGGCATTCAGCAGTAAAGGCCAAGAACGCCGCCGTGGCCGGCGACATTATCTACCTGATGGACGGCGTGAACCAAAGCAGCCTGGAGAGCGCCAGCGCATCTCTGGTTTTGGCGAAGAGCGGTTCGGCATCGCTGCCCATCGCGCTCGTCGCATATCCCGGCGCAACGGCGACGATTGGCTCCGCCACCGGGCAGCAATATGGAATCCGCACTACTTCAGCCTCCAATTACTGGGTGCTGGCAGGTCTGACCCTGCGCGGATCATTCAGCGCGCTCAGTGTTGCCAACTCATCCACCTGGCGCGTTATCGGCAATGATGTTTCCTGCCCTAACGGTTCAGGATCAGGCGCATGCGTGGATTTTTCCACCGTTAACAACATGAGCATGTATCGCAACCGCGTACACGATGTGGGGTCCACCACCAGCACCAGCTTGAAGCTCTATCAAGGCGTGTTGTTTGACGCCGGCTCCAACGCCATTGACTTTGGCTGGAATGAAATTGCCAACGTGCGCTCCTGCCGCGCTCTGCAATTCTCCTCCGACACCAGCAAGCTCTACAACATTACCGTGGACAATAATTTGATTCACGACTCCCGTTGCGACGGCATTAACTTTGCCACGGTTGATCCGGCCCTGGGCGCCGTGCGGGCATTTAACAACGTGATTTATCGCACCGGCACCGGCCCTGCTCCTGGTGGAATAGAAAGCAACTACGCGTGCATTAACGTGGGCGCGGCCGGAAATGCGGCCGTCCTGGTGCAGAACAACACCCTGTATGACTGCGGCCGCCGCGAGAATGGCGACTCTGGCGCAATCTCCGCCTCTGCCGCCGTTACCGTTGTCAATAACATTATCGTGGCAACGGCAGGCGAACAATATCTTGCGCCCAATTCGCTCATCACGCGCTTCACTGGGAACAATAATTTGTTCTTCGGCGCGGGCGCGGCACCGGCATTTTCTTCCGCCAGCATAAACGCCGATCCAAAGTTTGTTGATCCGGCCAACGCCAACTTCCAGTTGCTGTCAGGGAGTCCGGCCATCGATCACGGCGCAAACACCGGCGTCACCCGCGATGCGCTGCAGGCGCCGCGTCCTTCCGGCGCGGGCTATGACATGGGCGCGTATGAATTTATAGCAACGGTTGCTCCGCCGCCTCCGCCACAGCAGGGCACGCTGACCGTGAGCGCGCAATCGCTCGCCTTTGGCAGCGTGAACACTGGGACCAGCGCCAGCCAGAGCCTGACTGTGAGCAACACATCGAGCGTTGCGATAACTATCAGCAATCTCAGTGCGACGGGGGCCGGGTTTAGCCAGAGCGGCGTAACACTGCCATTGACTTTGGCTTCGGGACAGTCTACGGCCATCGCGGTAAAATTTGCGCCGGCGGCGGCAGGCAGCGTGACTGGCAGCCTGCAAATCACCAGCAATGCCACCAATGCCAGCATCGCCATTGCTCTCAGCGGGACGGGGACGACACCTCCGCCACAACAGGGCACCTTGACGGTCAACTCGCAATCACTCGCCTTTGGCAGCGTGAACACTGGAACCAGCGCCAGCCAAAACCTGACTGTGAGCAACACGTCGAGCGTTGCGGTTACTATCAGCAATCTCAGTGCGACGGGCGCCGGGTTTAGCCAGAGCGGCGTAACTCTGCCGTTGACTTTGGCCTCGGGACAGTCTACGGCCATCGCGGTAAAATTTGCGCCGACGGCGGCAGGCAGCGTGACTGGCAGCTTGCAAATCACCAGCAATGCCACCAATGCCAGCATCGCCATTGCTCTCAGCGGGACGGGGACCACACCTCCGCCACAGCAGGGCACGCTGACCGTGAGCGCGCAATCGCTCGCCTTTGGCAGCGTGAACACTGGGACCAGCGCCAGCCAGAGCCTGACTGTGAGCAACACAT
>DATBCN010000780.1:0-7572 GCA_036270475.1 Candidatus Angelobacter sp.
TTCGTAGTCGTCGCCTCGCGCCCGCGGAAACCAATGCGCCCCTAGCGTTCCCTGAAGTTTTTCAAAGGACTGCCCTGGTTCTGACCATACGCGCCCTGCCTGTGAACTGACGCCGCTGAAAATTGTGAGCCGCCGTTCCGGAACACGCCACAGTTCGTAAGTAAACCGCGTTTTCTGCTTCAACTGATAACCCCGGGACAGCAACTGCGGCGTCAAGAAAACGCCTGCAACCACGCTGCGAAAATCCCGATGCGAAATTTCCAGACCTGCCGTCCAACTGAATCGGGCGCCTGCAAATCGGGTGATCTCCGCATTCACGCTCTCGCGCCGCAAGTTCAGGCCGCCCAGAAAGATGCTTGGACCGGTGAATGAAGTCTGCACCGTCCAGTTCTCATTCCGCAGGTCCGCGCCCAGGTGATAGCGCCATTTCGGGTCCCCCTTCAATGGGCCGGAAAGAACGGCAAGGGCGCGGCGTTTGTCCGGATCTGACCGGAAGAGCGAGACAATGTTTGTTGCCGAACCATGCAGGTTGTAGTACTCCGGCCGAATCTCCTGAAAAAAGACGCCGCTAAAGACCTGGACCAGCGCTTCCAGCCTGTTATTGCCAAAACCATTGCGCTCCTGTGCCCGGAAGATAGCGTCATATTTGCCGTCAGGACGCGCCGCCAGTTCAACCTTGTAACTGGGAAAAATCTCCAGGCCGCGCAAACGTGCTTCGCTTGTGCGTAGTTCATCCAGCGTCATCGGGCTGGCAGGAGCAAAGGCAAACGCATGGTCAAGCAGCGCCGGACGAACGCGCAGCGCCGGTTCACTCCGCACCTCGGCCATTTCTGGCTTTTCCTGGCGGTTCCAGTATTTCAGCGCCGCTTCCAGATTGCCTTCAAGAAAATAAATCGTCGCCAGAAATTCATTGGCGTAAATATCTTTTGCATCAAGCTGAAGAGCGCGATGCAGATCGTGTTTGGCCTCGCAATATTTTTTCTGCTTAAACGCGACCCCGGCCAATTCAACTGGAAAGCGCTTGTCATTCGGAGCAAGTTGCTGGCCGGCCCGTAAAGCTTTTTCCGCCTCTTCCCAATGTTCCTGGTGTGCCAGGGAGATACCGAAATAATAGTTGAGGTCCGCGGAGGCGCGAGGGGCCGCCTCTAATAAGTGGACGAGTTCGGTCCAGCGCTCCTGTTCAAAAAGCTGCTTTGCCGTAAAAGTAACGTCAGTTTGTGCGCTGGACGGCGCGCAGATAACAGTCAATAGGGACAGAAGGACGCAACACCGTATTCGGGAAGAAATCACTTGGGCAGCGCCAAAAGCGTCCACTCGCGTGTGGCGCTCCACTGTTTTTCAAAATTGGCCCGCTCTTGTTTGAGCAGTTTGCGCTGGGCTGCATCATTCAGGTAAACAATGTTCTCTGCTGGATCAACCCCCACGACAACAACGTAATGCAACTGGGCCTCCAGGGCAGAGGGCTTCAGGGCCACAATCAGCGGACGGCCTTTTTCAATGTGCTGCTTCAGATCGTCCCATTTTCCGCTGAAAGTAAGCGTCTGGAAACCGTGTTGTTGGAAATACCGCTCCAGATACACGGCGCGAATGCCACGATCTTTGCTGGAATCACGATCTTTGCTGGAATAAAGAGAACGCTGGATCTCAACCGGATCAGCGTCTTTGTCCGCCGCATTGTTCTTTTGATTAAGGTTCTGCTGATGAACGTTCTGCTGCTTCGCCCAGTACTGCATGACCATGGCGATGCTGGCTGCGCCGCAGCCATCTTTTTCCTGCCGGATAAACGGCACATCAAGCCAGACGCCAGGAGTGGCGGCAAAGACAAAGCCGCAGAGACACATGATACAAAGGAGTCTCCGCGGCCAATATTGCAACATGAAAACAGTTCTAGCGGACTGCCACAATAATCAGCACCAATATGGCGATGCCCAGGATAATCAGGATCAAATCGCGCTCGCTGAGATTGCCGGCGGCAAAATCAGCCTGCGCTTTGTCTGCCTTCGCTGCCAGTTGCGAAAGTTCCTGGTCGTTAAGTGTGGAAACAGCGGTGGTTACCTGCCGCGGGTCCATCTTTGCCGACTTCAGGGCCTTTTCCGCGGCCGGCGTTGCCAGCAAATGCTGCACTGATTCCAGGTTATGCTGCCGTACCTGCGATGCCGCGACCGCTTGTTTTTGCAGCTCCGCTGGGCTGACCACGTGGCTCTGTGCAAGCGCCTCCGTGGGAACAATGAAGAGTGCAACCAACACAACAGCAATCGCCATCCGTAGTGACTGCCGCAAATCAAATTGCATAGTCAAGCTCCTCCGCTAATGTTCCGGCCAGGTAGAAAGTATACATGACCACTTCCGCCTCCGTTGTGACCGGAGTACGAGTACGTTTGTGCCTCCCGCGGAGAGTGCGCCAAAATAGCACCCCAAATCAACGCGCGTTGCCCGCGGCTTTCTTTGCTGCCCGGTGGATGATTCAGTCACTAGCTTGGAACAAGAAAACAAAGGAGCAGTTGCCTGCTCCCCTGGAATTGCACCTTGCTCTATGGCCCGCAGCTTAATTGGCCGAATCGGTCTTTGCCTGCCCTTTTGCTGACTCGCTTCCCAGGGCAAGAGAATACTTTTTTCCTGAAAATTGCAGCGCCATGAGTTCGCGGTCGCCACTGGAGCTGTTTTTGATCTCCGCATGTGTGTCAGACGCGGCTTGCTCCAGTGTGACTAATTGCGCTGGAACAGTGGCCACCACTTTTCTGCCCTGCATAATGCTTACCTGCACGGTTGGCCCGGAGCCTTCCCACTTGGCCGTGTACTGTCCGGCGGGAAGTTGCGTGCCATTGACCTGGACCGGCGCGTAAATCTCAAAATTGCTTTTATGTGAATCATTGGCCGCAAATGCGCTTGCCGATAGGGCCAATGCCAGTGTCGCGAGTATGATCTTGGAAAATAACGAGAACTTCATTACCGCTCCTTTTATTCTTTCCCGAATGCGTCGGGAACCGGCTGGGGCGGCCCGGAATCCGGCTTACCGGCGAGCTTGCAATTCCTCGCCAATGGCCTACAATTCTTCCCGTGGGTTAAGAAAATGGCGCGCACAAGCAGGCCGTTTTCCGGGGACTGTTCGCGCCTGGGGCCGCCAAAACCGTGGGCGTGAACAATCCCTGAACCCCGTGAAAAAATATCGCTCGTTTTGACCGCTACGGAATCCCTTCCATGGCGCGGTCTTTGTTTGTTCCTACTTGCAAAGACGATGCCAACCGCAAAAAAGTTTCATCAATCTTTGCCTGTCTTGCGATCTTGATGGTTCTTTAGACGATACGTGAGATTCCGCGTTAGCACCTGTGTCTTGCCACACTTCAAGTCTTTACAATTTGTTGACCTTTTTGTTACGCGACTGTGCGGAAATGAATTTCAGACGTTCGAAAATGAACAGTGCGGTAAGAGAAATACGCGAAGCGCACTAAGTTGAATGCGAATTGAAATCTGGGTCGGTTGTCTTGTTCAACTGGTGCGCTGGATCAGGCAGGCGCGTCGTCTGGCTTGAAAGTGGTCGCTATTGTTATGGAAAATGAATTCAGGACATGCAGGAAAAGTTTGCGGATATCTTCTGCATTAAACGAGGAGGAATAAGGAATTCTGTTGGCAAGCATTCTGTCACGCAGCAATCCCTCCATCATGCCGATCAACGCCGAGCGCATCGCTTCAATGTGAATGTCCGCACGGAGTTGACCGAGGTCACGCATCTCCCTAAGCAATCTGTCGGCTGTCTCCACCAGCCGGAGAAAGCCCTGCGTCATCAGGACCATGTGGCCTTCCTTGCGGATTCTCCGGCCTTCCAAAAGAAACAACACCTTGAGCTGTTCGTCTTCTTCCAGCTTAGTAAGAATCATTCCCACCAGTGCCTGCAGTTTCGAGCTGGGAGAAGGAACATACGCCAGGGCTCCGAATGCATGGCTAATGTGCTTCCATCCTTCTTCAAAGATTGCTTCAAGCAGGCCCTCTTTGTTGCCAAAGTGCTTGATGATCTGCGACTCACTGGTTTGGGCGAGGCGTGCGATAGAAATGGTGCTGGTATTTTCAAAGCCCGATTGTGCAAACAGCGTCTTGGCGGCTTGCAAAATCCTCTCTGCAGCTGAAGCCCTGGATTGAACCGAATTGGACAACGTGGACATGTTTCGAAAAAGTCCGACTCTAATTTTTTGCCTTGTTTATAAAGTAGTACCACCATTGCGCGGCTAAATCAAATTAAATTTACACGTTTAAATTTATGAAAATATTAGCATCTAATCGGAAAACCAAAAATTAACACTTGACGTCTATAGTGGTGGGTAGTGCTACTACTATTGTCGAGAGTTTACGTTTACCCGGTTTTAGAGCTCCCTTTAAAAAACACTTTCAGTCAGGAGAAAACCATGACCATGCTTCCTTCCCAGCAAAAAGGTGGCCCCATCCAGATTTCCCACCATTTGCAATCCATTGGATTGGTGACCCTTGCCGCTTTCCTGGTAAGTATTGGGCTGCTTTTGCATAATGCGCCGGTTGTTTCCGCGCAAACTTCCGGTACATCAATCAGCTCTACCTCAGGTCCAATATCATGGGATTTTGCTCCAGTTGTGGCCGGCACGGTGACCAACGTGGGTATTCAGGACACTTGTCCGCCCGCTATCTGCGACAATCACGATCTGACCGTCGTACTTCCCGCTCCTGCTGCCACGTTTTACCAGACCAACACGGTTAAGGTGACCTTCAAATACACATGGACAAGCACAGTCCCAACCGATCTGGATATTTTTGCCATTAGCCCCAATGCTGCTGACCATGGTCCTGGATCTCCTGATGACACCTCCACCGGGGCGGGCGAAGAAGATCTGACGTTGACTGATCCGCTGGACGGGGTCTGGCATATCCGCTCGGTTGCTGCGACTGCGGCAGTGCCCACGGGAGCGCACCTTGTGGCCACCATGACGGTTGCACCAAGGCCAACCACGCCTCCTCCTCCGCCCCCCTCGCCTGGGGCTCCGGCGTTTGTAAACTATCCCGCGCCGGAAAATATTCCGCCTTCCCTGGGATCAACCAACGCCAGCCAGCATGCCGCGGGCGAACCTTCGATTGGCGTGGACTGGAATACCGGCAAGGCTTTCATTGAAGCGGGAAACCACACGCTTCGTGTGACTTTCAATGATTCAGTCAGGCCTGCAACATCAGCGTGGGAAGACAAGCGGTCGCCATTTGCCCGCGTCAGCCTTGACCCCATTCTCTTTACTGATGATGGTCATTTTGGCGGGCCGAATCGCACTTTCTCGTCGCAGCTCAACGCCGTAACCAGCGAGCTCTCATTCACTGACGATGATGGTAACAACTGGCTGCCTACGCAAGGCTCGGGGCAACCTGCCGGCGTTGACCACCAAACCGTAGGCGGCGGACCCTATGCTTCACCTGCGCCGGCGGTCCACACCTATCCGCACGCGATCTATTATTGCTCGCAGGATATCGCTACGGCATTCTGCTCGCGCAGCGACGACGGCGGCCTCACTTTTGGCCCCGGCGTTCCCATTTATGCGTTCACAACAGTGAATGGCGTTGACAGGCCAGTGGCCCCGGGAACCTGCGGCGGTCTGCATGGTCATGTACGGGTCTCGCCCGACGGCACAGCATACGTTCCGAACGAAAACTGCAAAGACGCTATGGGCGTGGCCCGTCCTGGCGTGGCGGTTTCGACCGATAATGGCCTGACCTGGGTGGTGCGCACTGTGCCGGACGCACAATCTCCCGGCAGGGGTGGCGATCCTTCTGTCGCTGCAGGCACAAACAACACTATTTATTTGGGTTATAGAAATTCTGATGGACATGCAAAAATCGCGGTATCGCATGATCGCGGGCTTCACTGGTCGAAGTCTCAGGACGCCGGTACGCCGTTCGGCATACAGAACACACAGTTTGCTGAGGTAATAGCCGGTGATGACAATCGTGCGGCTTTTGCTTTCCTGGGCACACCGACCGCCGGAGACGATCAGTCCGGGGATTTCCTCGGCGTGTGGCACCTCTATGCAGCGTTTACCTACAATGGCGGCCGCACCTGGACCACCGCTGACGTTACACCCTCTGATCCTGTGCAGCGCGGCTGCATTTGGAACGGTGGCGGCACTAATCCTTGCCGCAACCTGCTCGACTTCAACGACATCACTGCCGACAAGTTCGGGCGCGTACTCATCGGTTATGCTGATGGTTGCACCGGCAGCTGCGTGACCGATGGCACACAGAACGCCACCACCGGCCCCGCGACAGCGCAGGATGCGCTGGCCACCATTGCCCGCCAAACCGGCGGCCGCGGATTGTTTGCGGCCTTCGACGGCACTCAATTTGGTACTCATAGCGGCGATAACGAAGGCGGAGGTAAACTTTGTTTCGGGGATGCCGCTAACGGAGTGAGCGGAGGCCCGGATTGCGACGATAACCGGAGACGCTAAAAACGAAGAGCACCCGGCCCGTGTGAGTATTCCTTTTCGCGCGGGCCGTCGCGTGCCAGGGCTCAGGGATCTTCCAGTGCATGGAGAGCATGCTATGAACTACAAATTGATTCACTTGTTGCTCTGTACGTTCCTCATTCCCGCAGTCGTTCAGGCTGAAGGCCCAAAGAACCACTCACGAAGCAACAAGGTTGCCGATGACGCCACGAAGGCCCACAAGGTAGATCCTTGCACCTTGCTCACTAGCGCTGAAATTCAGAGTGTGCAGGGTGAAGCCATGGAGGAAGCCAGGCCAAGCACTCAGCCCGGGAACGGCGTAGTCATGTCGCAGTGTTTCTTTCGCACCTCTACTCCAAGCAAATCTGTGAGCCTGGCAGTTGCTACACCTACCCCTCTTCAGCCGCGGACATTCTGGCTGAAACAATTCCACCCGCGCCAAGCCAAAACCGAGGAAGAGAGAACTGCAGCCCAAACAGCCAAGAAACCAGTTGCTAAGCGCGAGGAAGATGATGAGACGACCAAACCACGGGCGATTGCGGGATTAGGCGAAGAGGCCTATTGGGTTGGTGGTCCAATGATAGGAGCCCTTTATGTTCTGCGAGGCAACACGTTCTTCCGCATTAGTGTAGGTGGCGTACGCGAGGAAGCTAAGCGAATTGAAAAATCCGTAATCCTTGCCCGCGCCGTGTTAAAGCGAATGTAATCGAGCCTTCAGATCGCCACTCCTCTCCTCAAGACGCGGTCTACCTTCCCAGGGCGACATGCTGGCGGGCAGCCTTTCCCTTGCGCCATCCCCCCTTTTCTAATCCGTTGATTTTTCAGGACGTCTTTCGTCTCCCAAACCTGCGGATAAATTAATTCTTTTAATCTGTCTCCAATGTAAGCGTAATCTCGCCCTTTTAAAACTTTAGGCAACAGATGAGATTGCTCCGAAACGGATGAAGGATACGGAGCACTATTCCAGGTTAAGCAGTTTTATAAAAATTGGGCTTTCGGGGGCCAGGCAGCCAAGCGCCGGCCAGGAGGGATTCCGCCAATGGAACTCTGTTACATGGTGAGCATCAGCACACTGCAGGAAATCCTGCAGTCAGAAGCAAAGCCAGACACGCTTTATTCTCTT
>DATBCN010000781.1:0-1572 GCA_036270475.1 Candidatus Angelobacter sp.
GACGGATGCGCCCATCCATGCCGCGGCACTTGTGCGTGTTGTAGGTGGCAACGCGAAATCGGGGCTGGTCTCTCATCGGGCGCGGAATCTGTTATTTGCAGGATAACCCTTGTGAATGCTTGCGGGCAACGCGCTGCTCCATATCGAAAGTTCCTGTGCCTGCATTCGCCGCCGGATATGGATGTGTGAGAATGGAGCAGGAGAAAACAAAGCAGTGGCAACTCTTGCGCGGCGGCGCGCGCCAAAATCACGCACTGTAACCCGGCCGCAGATTTTGCATTCGGTATAGCTGCGCCGCATTCCGTGGCTGGTCCACGGTTTCAGCACACGTCCCGGCGGCCTGACCACGGCATACGGCGGACACAGCCTGAACCTGGGCTTTACCAAGGACGACGAGCGTGAACGCGTGGAGCGCAACCGCGCCACGATGCTGCTGGCCATGGGCGCTGCCGCCAGGGACAAGGCTTCCATCAATCAAGCTTCCATAAGAAAGCCCTGGCCGCTGGTAACGCTGCGGCAGATTCATTCTGACCTGATTCACGTAGTGCGTTCGCGCAAGGCGGAAAAATTTGTTGGCGATGGGCTGGTTACTGATCTTCGCGGCGTCGCCCTGGGCATCCTTACCGCAGATTGCTTTCCCGTGTTGCTGGTCGACGCCAAACGAAAAGCCGTGGGCGCTTTCCATGCGGGATGGCGCGGCACGGTCAAGCGCATCGTGGAAAAAGGCGTTGGCATCATGCGGCTGGAATTTGGCTCGCGTCCGGAAGACATTCATGCCGCGATCGGGCCGGGAATCCAGAGCTGCAGTTTTGAAGTGGGTGAGGAAGTGGTGCAAGAGTTTCACTCACAGTTTGGATACGCGGCAGAACTGTTTCACGACGTGCAGGAATCTGACCCGGTACGGCAAAAATATCCGATGCTGTTTATGAACCAGCGCGCGCCCGGCCATGGCGACCAGTGCATCAAGCTGCATCTTGACCTGCGTGAAGCCAATCGCCGCCAGTTGCTTGCCGCCGGCGTGCCCGCGGCCAATATCACGGCGCTCAAGGACTGCACTGTTTGCCGCCCGCGGCGGTTCTTCTCTCATCGCAAGGAAAGCGGAAAAACCGGACGCCAGATGGCCGTGGTGGGCATCCAATAACGGGGATCAAAATCCACCACGGAGGCACGGAGACACGGAGAAATCCCGCGGAAAATCAAAAGCTTACCGCGGATTTACGCGGATGAGCGCGGATCGGGAAGAGGGGCAACTTCACCACGGACGCGCGGAGCCACAGAGAAAAACTAAAATCAAAGTAGGAAGATTTTGTTTTAATTTCGGCCATTTTGGCATAGGTATCGTGGGTGTATTCTTTTGGCAGGGATTTTTATGTTGGATATTTTCAAATTCGACTTCTTCAAATTCGACTTCTTAAAGACGGTCCGGTCGCCGGCGCACCGCAAAGCATGGTTTGTGGCCATCATCGCGGACGCCATCCAGATCGTGGGAATGCCGCTGTTTGTTGAGGGCGGGGCCTCGCCGGCGGACGCCGCGCTTGACCTGGCCACGGCAGCCATCCTTTCGCGCATTCT
>DATBCN010000782.1:0-7706 GCA_036270475.1 Candidatus Angelobacter sp.
CTTGTCTTGTGACGCGCAGTGTGGACAGTCCACAATTATCTTGTCGCGGTTCGCACGCAGTCTTTGCTGGAACGCATTCCAGCGCTGTCCCTGGTCAAGGCCCTGCAGCCTGGTTGCGCTGGCGTCTTGTTCCGTGCCGGCAATCGAATCAAGCCTATAGACTCCCGGTTCGCCGATTTTGTGCTGGCTCGTTACGTTGGATTCATCAATGGGAATGGACCCCTCAATGGCAACCTCCATTTCCGATCCAACGGGGCTCATGACCTCGCGATGGGTTGCTGTTCTCTCGTCGCGCTGCATCAACTCCACATCTTCTTTGCCGCCGATGGAAGGCTTTTTGGGCTGCAAGGTCGTCTTGCCGGTGCCGGAAGCAACGCCCAAAAGATCGTCCTGTTTACCCATCTTTTCCGGCTTCAGGTCCAGCCGCCTGCCGGAAGCTGGCGCGCTGTGGCCGCCAATCGCGGGGCCTGCTACTTCTTCATGCGGCGGCGTAATGATCCGTCCGGTGTTCTTGTTGTACATAACTGCGCCATCATTCCAGCGCTTCTCGTGTTCCTTCTCAAGTGCCGTCCAATCGCTTTCTGACTTAAGCGGTTCCTCGCTGAACTCCGGCAACATCTCCACGCGCTCTTTGTCCAGTTCAGCATAGAATTTGTCTTCATGATTTCCGTAACGCTCAACGCGGTTGGCGGGGACCATGACTCTCTTGCGGGAGAACAAACCGCCAGTATTGAGCACCACATAGCGGATGTCTCCGCTGGAGTGATCAAAAATCACGTCGTCGATTTTTCCCAGTTTTTCGTCGTTCACGCCGTAGACTTCCGCGCCGCGCAGGTCGTCAACGTCCTCAAATCTGTGCTCGCGAAGAATGCCGTAATGGGCCATAAATCCACCTCTCCCTTGAAAATTGGTTTCAAAGATTTAGGATGCGGGAAATTTATGCGGTGAGGCCGGGAATCGGGAGCTGCGGAAACAGCTCTACCACTGATTCACACTGATGACACTGGATCGAAGAAAAATTACCGGCAGGGATAAGCGCGGATAAAATCACGGACCAGGAACAATCAAATCATGCTGTGACGGCCCATCGCAACGCAGACGCGATTGTCCGCAGACACTTAACCTTACGGCCTGGCCCCGCCCGTATGCTCTCCCGTTTTCAGGTCCACTTCAAATTGCACTTCTTTGTCGGCAAGTGCGTCCCATCCATGTCCTTGCAACCCAATAGCGGTTAACCACAAGGACGACACGGGGATCAAAATTTTGACTTGATTCGTTTATACGTCGTTTGCAAGTCTTCTGGCAGCACGCGGGTTTCGCCCACCGAGGTCATAAAATTCACGTCGGCAAACCAGCGCGGCAGGATGTGCATATGGATATGGTCAGCCACGCCGGCGCCGGCGGCTTTGCCCAGGTTCATTCCCAAATTGATACCGTCAGGGTGGTAAAGTTCGCGCATTACCCCCTCCAGCCGTTGAGTAAGAGCAATCATTTCTTCCGCGGCGGGCGTGGAGAGTTTCTGCAACTGGTCAACATGCTCATAAGGCGCCACCATGGTATGGCCGGAAGTGTAAGGAAAGGCATTTAGAACAATAAAGCAGTGTTTGGCGCGATGTACGATGAACACTTCTTCATCGTTTTTTGCCTGCATAAGGCCGCAAAACAGGCAGCCGCCGGGGTGATTTGCGGCGGTTACATAGGCATAACGCCAGGGGGTAAAGAGGAAGTCCATTGGTCTTCAAAAAAGATACCAGACAGGCGATGGTTTTACGCGTTTTTACTCAATTTTAACGACCCCAAACGTTTGACAGTGCCGTGAGCGGTTGCTATAGTCGAAGGAGTCTTATGGCCCTTTCAGGACAGCCGTAAGATCCGGCCGCTGGTTTCCGAGCCTTCCGAAAACGGGAAGCAAATCATGCCAGTGGGACTCGGGGTCCCGAGTCCGCCTTCAAGCACTACTGCCTCTCTTCGATGAGTTCCAGCCGTGTTTTGGGTCCGTTGGCAATTAAAGGAATGTTGGTGGAGCATACAGCCCGCAGCGATAATTTTTCGTCCGAAGCTGAATCCAACAGCTCCGCCGATTCCGCACAGTCCTACGAAAATTCAACCACTATGTCCGGGAATGAATCTCAAACTCAATCTGCTGAGCAGCCCACCGCGGGCGTGGCCCAAAAAGAAGAAACTCACATGGACGATTTTGCCGCCGCCCTTGAATCCTACACGCTAGAAACCGAGCCGGCGCCAAGTGAAGACAATGTCTTCAAAGGCACCGTCATTAAAATTACCGCAACCCATGTTGTTGTTGACATCGGCTTCAAGTCAGAGGGGCTGGTGCCCATTGCTGAAGTCACTGATGCCCATGGCAACGTGAAGTTCCAGCCGGGCCAGGAAATTGAAGTGATGGTCCAGCGCGGTGAGAATGAAGAAGGCTCCGTTCTGCTTTCGCATGAACGGGCCGAGCGCGTGCGCGTATGGGAGAACATTGAGAAGGCCTACCACACCAAGGAAGCTGTTAAAGGCACGGTGGTGGAGCGGGTCAAAGGCGGGGTCTCCGTTGACATTGGCGTAAAAGCGTTTATGCCGGGATCGCAGGTGGATGTCCATCCTGTCCGCAACCTGGAAACGCTCAAGGGCCATGAGATTGAAGTCCGGGTCATTAAGCTCAACAAGAAACGCGGCAACATAGTGGTTTCGCGCAAGGCGATCATGGATGAAGAAATCGCCTCAAAGCGCGGCAAGACCCTGGAACACCTGGAAGAAAACGCCATTATGACCGGTACGGTCAAGAACCTCACCGACTATGGCGCTTTCGTCGATCTGGGCGGTATTGACGGCCTGCTCCATATCACTGACATGTCCTGGGGCCGCCTGACGCATCCGCGCGATCTCGTCCATGTAGGCGACCAGATACAGGTGAAGGTCCTGAAGTTTGATCCGGAAAAGCTGCGCGTTTCACTCGGCTTTAAACAGCTCACGCCTGATCCCTGGCTTGACGCTGCTGAACGCTATCCCATTGGCGCCCGCGTGAAAGGCCGCATCCTGAGCGTGACCGACTACGGTGCATTCGTTGAACTGGAACAGGGCATTGAAGGCCTGGTCCATGTGAGCGAAATGTCATGGTCCAAGCGGATGAAGCATCCTTCCAAGCTGGTCAACGTTGGCGATGAGATTGAATGCGTTGTGCTCAACGTGAATTCCAACGAGCGCCGCATCTCTCTCGGCCTCAAGCAGATTGAGTCAAACCCATGGGAACGGCTGCATGAGAAATATCCTATTGGCTCAACCGTGGAAGGCCGTGTCCGCAACCTGACGGACTTTGGCGCTTTTATCGAAATTGAAGATGGCATTGATGGGCTGGTCCACGTAAGCAATTTGAGTTGGACCAAGCGCGTGAAACATCCTTCCGAGGTCTTGAAAAAAGGCGAGAAGGTAAAGGCCATTGTGCTGGGCATTGAACCGGAACAGCGCCGCTTGTCGTTGGGCGTGAAACAACTGCAGCCTGACGCCTGGGAGAGCTTCTTCCAGACGCATCGGATTGGCGATGTGGTCCACGGCAAGGTGCTGCGGCTGGCGCAGTTCGGCGCTTTTGTCGAGATCGCTGAAGGCGTTGAGGGCCTGTGCCACAACTCTGAAGCCACTGACTCCGCGGGCGGCGGCGTAAAGCTGGAAGCCGGCCAGGAGCACGACTTCAAAATTATCAAGATGAATGCCGAGGAAAAGAAAGTTGGCCTGAGCCTGCGCGCCGTTGGTGAAGAAGCCAGCCGTGCCGACGTGGAAGCATATAAACATCCCGCTTCCAGCGCCAGCGCCACAACCACGCTGGGCGACATCATTAACTGGAAACGCGCCGGCAACGATCAGGATTAATTGGCGCGTTCCCGCATAAGCATTAAGGCCGTCCTCAAATGGGACGGCCTTTTTCTTTCGCTTAGAAATTTTGCAGAACTTATTTGCCGTGGATCTTCAGCGTGATGGTGGCTTGTTTGCGGCTGTCAAATCCACTCAGCGTTTTGGTGTCGCTGCGCGCTCCTTCGTGCTCGGCATAGACTTCATAGTCCACGTTGGCGGCAAGGCCGGGAAAACGGTAGCTGCCGTCTGGCTCGCTGATGTAGGTCTTAATGGCCAGGGTCTTTGTGTTCTTGATGTAGACAATCGCTTTCTGCAATGGCTCATTCTGGCCGTTCAATACATGCCCGGTAAGCGTGCGTGATTCGCCCTGGGAGCCTCGCTGGACGGATTCAAGGGCCTTGGCAGCGGGGACGGCGCAAAAAGCCCCCAGCACCATAATGCATGCAGCCCTGGCGATAAGCTTGTTCATCACGCCCACCTTTCTGCCTGAATTTGTATTGAGCTACTCTGTTAGATGCACACTAATGTCGAGCCGCTCCTCGTTTTCTACGTGGATCTTGGTTTCACCCTTAAGTCTTTTGGTTTTAGACAGTTGCGGCTTGCCGTCAGGGCCGGCGGGCGCAAATTTCGCGTCACCCCGCACCAGGTAATCGCCGGGGCCCGGAGGCACGCGCTGGGCAAATTCACCACGATGGTCTGACACCATCTCCCAGCTCGGATGTTTCTTGGTCTGTGGCCGGATCGTGATTTTTACGCCATAGAGTGGCCGGTCGTCCGGGCCATAGGCTGTGCCAAAGATCAGGGCGTAAGGCTTTTCGGCTTTGCGCTTGTTTTTCTGTTCAGCCGTCTGCTCCTGGCTCGGCGACGATTGTTGATCTGCTGCCGGCGGCTGGTTTGATGGCTGCTGCTGGCCGGCTGCCTGCGGCCGCGCCAGCCCGGAGAGCGCCATCACCACAAGGCATGCAGCCATGCTCCGCTTCCAGGGCCGTTTAGTAATCACTGTCCTCTTCTTCTTCGTCATCATCGTCGTCTTCGTCATCCTCGTCCAGTTCGTTCACCGGATTCAACTCCAGAGGATGTTTCGTCACGACTTCAAAATCTGAACCGCATTCCGCGCATGACACAATGTCGCCTTCATCCAGTTCTTCTTCGTCCAAATCAAGGTCAGTATCGCATTCCGGGCAAATCGGCATTTCTATTCCTCCTACAGTGGTGTACAAAAGGTGGCCAGGCTATGTGATTATATTTAGAATCTCTGGGGATTATCGTCAAGTTTTCTGAAAGTTGAGGGACTGAATGTTGCTCCTGCGCTGCTCCAATAAAATGGCTTTAACTGCATCGATTGCGCTTCTGATGCTTACCGCGCCCTGCGCCGTTGCCCAGAAACACCCGGCAAAAGCCCGCGGTCCAGCCGCTTCAAAGCCCGCCGGGAAAGCTGCTGCCAGGGCCAAACGCGACCGCGACCCGGCCATTACTCAAATCATAAAAGACGTATCACCGCAGCATATCCAGCAGACCATTGAAAAGCTGGTCAGTTTTGGCACCCGCCATACGCTCTCCGTCAATAATCCCGGCGCAGCCACTTCCGCTCAGGGTATTGTAGCGGCCCGCAACTGGATCAAGTCTGAATTTGATCGTATCTCATCAGAATGCAACGGATGTCTTGAAGTCAAGACTGATACGTTTGTGGAACAGCCCAGGGCCCGCATCGCCGCGCCCACTGAGATACAGAATGTCTATGCCATACTGAAGGGCGCGGACCCCGCGCAGTCCAAGCGCATTTATCTGGTCACGGGTCATTACGATTCCCGCAACTCTGACCCGCAGAACTCCACCGCGCCCGCGCCCGGCGCCAACGATGACGGCAGCGGTACCGCCGTGTCACTGGAATGCGCGCGCGTGCTCAGCAAACGCAAATTTCCCGCGACCATTATTTTTCTAACCGTGGCCGGCGAGGAGCAGGGCTTGAATGGAAGCACCCATTTTGCCAAGATGGCCAAAGAGCAAGGCTGGCAGCTTGAGGGCGTGCTCAATAACGATATCGTCGGCGGCAACCGCACCCCTGGCGATACAGCGCAAAATAACAACTGGGTGCGTGTCTTTTCTGAAGGCATTCCTGCCGCCGCCACGGATGCGGACTTGCGCCGCATCCGTTCCGTGGGCGGTGAAAATGATTCGCCCTCGCGCGAGTTGGCCCGCTACATCAACTCCGTGAGTGACAATTATGATTTCGGCCCGTTCACTCCCAAGCTGATCTTCCGGCGTGACCGCTATCTGCGCGGCGGCGACCACAGCGCGTTCAATGAATCCGGCTTTGCCGCCGTGCGCTTCACCGAATATCGTGAAGATTACAACCACCAGCACCAGGACGTGCGGACGGAAAAGGGCACTGAATATGGCGACCTGACAAAGTTTGTTGATTTTGAATATGTCGCGAACGTGGCCCGGCTGAATGCGGCGACCCTGGCTTCTTTAGCTTTCGCTCCCGCGCCGCCGACCGATGTTCACTTGGTCACCAAGCAGTTGGAGAATGATTCTAAAATCGAATGGAAGGCCGCGCCCGGGGCCACTGGTTATGAAGTGCTCTGGCGCAAAACTTCAGACGCCGACTTCGCCGACGAAGACTCCATGCCAACCTCGGAAACCAAGATCGATCTGGCCGATTCCAAGGACAACGTGATTTTTGGAGTACGATCAATAGATGCTAAAGGCCACAGAAGTCTGATCGTGATTCCTGAGCCGGAAAGATAAGTATGGCAAGGACAATGACGCTTTCCTTCCCGCCCTTTACGCGGGCGATCAAAATATTGATCGGGATCAACGCGGGTATTTATTTCTACGAGGTCTTGATGTCGGCCCTGCATTTTGAACGGGCCATTGCTTTTATTCCATATCTCTACCTAACGGCTTCGGACGTGGTGCATGGACATATCTATCAACTCATAACGTACGGGTTCTTTCACGGTGGATTCTTCCACATGTTCTTCAACATGCTGATGTTGTGGATGTTCGGCTCCATGCTGGAAGTTCCTTGGGGTAGCCGGCGGTTCGTTGAGTTCTTTCTCTTCGGAATCGTGGGTGCTGGTATTGGGACAGTTGCGCTGGCTTACTCGATCGGCCCCATCGTGCATCTGAACCCGAACACGCCGACGCTCGGCGCATCCGGTGGAATCTATGCGATTTTCATGGCCACAGCCATGCTTTTTGGCGACCAGGAAGTTTTCATGTTCCCGTTTCCGTTCTCCATCCGATTGAAATATATGGTGGGAATCCTCGGCTTTATCGCACTCATAGGGGCCTTGGGAGACAAGGGGAATACCGCTAACGTCGCGCATCTCAGTGGTTTGCTTTTCGGCTATCTTTACGTGAAGTTTGTTCCGCGACGCGGGATCTTGTTCTCACTCTCTGAAGCATCCTACGGATTTACGAACAGATACCACCGCTGGAAGCGCCGCCGTGCCGGCAAGAAATTCCAGGTCTATATGCGCAAACACAATCAGGACTCATCGGATTACTTTGATGAACACGGCAACTTCCGCCCGCCGGAAGATAAAGACAAGACGAACGGGGGTGATACGGGGGGATGGGTGAACTGAGCAACTAGCAATTAGCAAATGGCAGTTCGTTCCGGCTTATACTATCCCGAGTATTCTATTTAGCTATCCACTGCCTCCCTCAAGGAGCCATGCTATGCCAGTAATCGGTTCGAAAATTTTCATTGGGTCTTCCCGTGAAGCGAAAGAAATTGCGTTAGCGATTCAACATGAGTTATCGGATTTTGCAGATGTAACAGTATGGTCTCAAGGAATGTTCCGCGCCGGCTCAGTGGCGTTGGAAGTGTTGGTACGAGCCTTAGA
>DATBCN010000783.1:0-6074 GCA_036270475.1 Candidatus Angelobacter sp.
GGCAAAGGCGGTAAAGGGGGCAAGGTAACAAGCCGCAAGCAGGCCATCGCAATCGGGCTTTCCGAAGCGCGTAAAAAAGGCGCGAAGGTCCCCAGAAAGAAAGCAGCCTGATTGGGTTTTAAGCCAGCAGATACTGGCCCATCCGGAAATCAGCAATCAAACCGGCGAAGCTCCAAACTGGGCTTCGCCGATTTTTTATGTACGTCCAAACTTAAACCATGGCCCAATAGCTCCTTCTCTATTCGTAAACTTACGAGTTAAGATGCGGATGAGCCATTGGCTGTTTTTGCAGCAAGATGCGGGGAAAGAGATTGCCAGGATTTTTTGAACTCCATGAGGGCAACGCGTTTTGCCGGGAGTGCGCAATGGGGCGCCGATAAAGTACAATAGTAAAAAGGTGGGCTGTATTGGGCTCTCCTCTTCAAATTCCTTCGACCAGGAGTGCTCATGGCAGGAAGCTCACGTACAACATTCGCTAAGAGACAAAAAGAGCGTGCGCGGCAGGAAAAGCAGGCGGAAAAGGCCCAGCGCAAGCAACAGCGCAAACAACAGGACCAACAGCCCGAGCAGGACATTGCGGCTGCCGAAAAACCCAAAGACCTGACAGTTACTTTTGATGAGGAAGGCCAGCCGCAAGGCTTCGGTTTTCACGATTTTTAGGCCCTTCAGCGGGCCTTTACCCCCTCCAAAGGTGTAGAATCTATCTGAGCAATTTAGTTGTCCTCGACTCAGATAGACATATTTCCCACATTTGTCCTGCCTATTTCTGCTGAGAACAGCCCCAACCCTAGCAAAACGACAAGGAGTCGCAGTGAAAAAGATTTACGTCGGCAATTTCTCTTTCCACATGACAGAACCAGAACTTAGGGCGTTGTTCGAACCATTCGGCAGCATTGAGAGTGCCAGCATCGCAACTGACCGTGATACGGGCCGGTCGCGCGGCTTTGGTTTTGTGTCCATGCCGAATGACGCTGAGGCAGAGAAGGCCATGGCAGCATTGAATGGCAAGGATTCGGGCGGCCGCGCTCTTACCGTGAATGAAGCAAGACCACAAACCCCGCGCGGCGGCTTTGGCGGCGGTGGCGGGCGTGACCGCGGACCGCGTGAACGCCGAGAGCCACGTTGGTGAAAACCAGCGTCGCGAGACGTTTGCGGGGAACAGCCGAACCTGTCTCCCATTCCGGCCCAACAGAAACCGTTGTCTGCAGCAAGTGCGGGCAACGGTTTGCTATCCGTTATGACGAAGGAACGCCAGAGGCTGAACTCGCCAAAAAACAGGCTTTGTGGGTGGCTGACCAGCTCGTGTGGGACCATATTCAGGAACGCAAACATCACGGAACTATCGAATTGCCAGCACTCTAAAAATTACCAGCCCTTTAAGCAATTGTTTATGTTTGGCAATACAGTAATATGATGTGGCGTGCTGCTTTAAGGTCTTTAGTTCTTTGAAGCACTACTCAGGAACCGGCTGGCCGACGGGCCAACCCCAGGATGCCATATGGCGATTGAGAATAACGGTGGGAGTACCAGAGCAGAAGGCCATAGCGCCGTCTTTACCGCGTTGCGGAAATTGCTTAAGCCATATGAAGAAGAGCTGGCGATCCGCACGGACAAACCGGGAAACTGCTACCTGGAAACCAGATCGTCAAGCATGAATGGACGGCGGATGTTTTTTGCCGGGGCCAAAATCAAGAAAAACTACGTAAGCTATTACCTGCCAGCGTTATACATGTTCCCAGATTTGTCAGACCGAATCTCTCCTCCGCTGAGAAAAATGATGCAGGGACAGGCATGTTTCAACTTTACTGTCGCGAACCAGGATTGGTTTGAGGAACTTAGCAGGCTTACCCAGGCAGGATTTCAGAAGCTGAAAAGCGAATCACTGCTATAAACTCCATCCTATCTACCTGAAAAGACAGCTCTTAAACTGAAGTAACGAGGCCCGCCAAGAAATTGCACAAAAAAGTGTGATACACTGAAAGTGCTTTAGATCCGCGGTTGCAGGGCTTCTTCTGATCGAGATCTGGTCCAGGAATCCCGCCTTTTACACACCTCCGATTGTCTACGGCAAAATTGAAAATTATCGGCATGAGATCACTCTGCCCTGACGTTTACGAAACGTCTCTGCCAGCACCCGCCGCCGATCAAAGAAAGCAAAAAACTCTAAGTGTCTACGTTTAAAGAACTTCCAATATCTCCCTATCTACAGGACCGCCTGAAGGCGGCTGAATTTATCACCCCCACTGAGGTACAGGCTGCGGCCATTCCCCACACAGCCAGCGGCAAGGATGTAGTTGCCACCGCACAGACCGGCACCGGTAAAACGCTTGCGTTCCTGGTACCCGTAATGGACAAACTTCTGCTGCAGGCAGAAGCGCGCCCCGGCGCCCTGGTGCTGGTTCCTACCCGCGAGCTGGCGCTGCAAATTGGCAAGCAATATGAGCAGTTGCGCGGCAAGAAGCTTTTGCCCGCAGCGCTGTTGATTGGCGGCGTGGCTGAACGGTCACAAATTCGCGCTGTCCGAGCGGGAACCAAGCTGATTATTGCCACTCCCGGAAGGTTTGAAGACTTGCTCGACCGGGAGCTGATTTCCCTGGCCGGCGTGAAGACGCTTATTCTGGATGAAGTGGACAGAATGCTTGATATGGGTTTCATCCCGGCGATCCGGAGGATCGTGAGCGCGCTGCCTAAGCAGCGGCAAACGCTGTGCTTCTCCGCGACACTTGAACCATCTGTTGAACATCTGATTCATGATTACGTTCGCGGGCCGGTGCGGCTTGCGTTTGGATCCACCAAGAAGGCATCCGAATCCGTACATCTCACCGCCTACGAAGTCCATGCCGATCAGAAGCTTTCTCTACTCAAACGCCTGCTGAATAACGAGCCAGGCCGCACACTGGTTTTTGTACGGACCAAGAGGGCGACAGAGCGGCTGGCCGAAAAACTGAACCGCCAGGGAATGAATGTGAGTGTATTGCACGGCGACCGCAGCCAGTCGCAGCGTAACAGCGCGTTAACGGCGTTCCAGCACGGGAAATCGCATGTCCTTGTGGCTACGGACGTTGCTTCTCGCGGCATCCATGTGGATGACATCGCCCAGGTGATTAACTATGACCTGCCGGCCATACCGGAGGATTTTATCCATCGGGTGGGACGTACCGGCAGGGCCGGAGCAACTGGCTCAGCGATCACTTTCTACTCCAGCGCCGAGCGCTCTGATCTTGCCCGGATTGAACGAACTCTGCAGATCAAGATGCGCCGGGGGCAAGTTGAAACAGGCCTGGTCCGGGAAGAACGCGCCATGCCTGTGGATGTCTCTTCTTTGAGGCCGGAGCCGGTAAGACCAGGATCAAGGGTGGTACGGTTGCCGGGAGAAGTCCTGCAGCGGTATACGGTTTAAGAGTCAATTCCACTGCGACGGGAGGGCGGACAAGCCTTCCTTCTTTCCACAAAATTTGGGCCTGAACGCGGCAAATGCATTGCCGCAGACGGGCCCCTCTTTAATTGCGCTGCAGTTGACGTTTTCTCCTATAGAATAGAACAATGTCCACACAAAATGATCCTAAGGCCGAATTGCTGGTAAAAACCGCCGACTTTTACCGGCGCTCCATTGCCAATTACGGGCAATTTACAAGAACAGAAAGAAAACCAAGAACCAAGAAACAATTGGAACAAAGACTTCAGACCATACTTCAAGAAATCGACTCATTGAAGGTCAAACCCGTTCTGTAACCTGGTTTTCCTGATTCCCTGGCCGCATAAGGGCAATCACCGCCCACCGGAAGCGGTAACCTGAAAATCTGAGTACAGGCATTGGCTCAAAGCATGTACCAGACCGCTGCCCCTCAAAGTCCTGAAGCAGCGCAACTGTCTTTGGTCCTGGGTGGACCTTTAAATGAATGTGGGACGCGATGCCCGCGCCCAATGATTTTGACAAGCGATCTTTTGCTCGCCCTATTTACGCGAGAGGTAACTGTTGGCCAACGATAAATACGATCCCGATTGGAAGCTCGTGCATTCCGAGCAGGAAGACAAAGGCTATCTTACCAAGGACGAAGCCAGCGGCTTTCTTGGCGCGGAAGTTTCTTCCGCGGACGAACTGGACGACCTGGTAATGACGCTGGACAGTGAAGGCATCGACCTGCACGAAGGCGAGTTGCCCTCCCAGCGCCGCAGGAAAACAGGCTTTGGCATTGACGATCAGGAAGAGATCGACGCGCCGCTCGCCCCCGGCGCGCTGGATAAGACCAGCGATCCCGTTCGCCTTTACCTGCGCGAAATGGGCACCGTGCCCCTCCTTACCCGCCAGGGAGAGATTGAAATTGCCAAGCGGTTTGAGCGCGGGCATTTGCGCGTGCTCAAAGCCATTTCACGTTGCCCCATCGTAATTCGAGAAGTAAAAGCAATTGGGTCAGACCTGGAATGCGGTGTTCGATCGATCAAGGAACTGGTGGTCTTTAATGAAGAAGATGTCACCGATGAAGTGCTTACCGCGCGAGCGCAGGAGACCATCGCCCAGATCAAGGAGATGGCAGGACACTACAGCAAAGCGCAAAAGATTGAAGAAAAACTTGATGCGACCAACCGCAAGAAAAACCCAAAGGCATATCGCCGGACACTGTGGAAGCTGGGCCGGGAGAGAGTTGCTGTCTCACGGATCATCCGCTCCTTCAAGTACACACATCCTGAACGGAAACGGCTGATCGACCGGGTAACGACCACGACGGACGCCATGCGTTCACTGGACCGCCAGGCCCAGAGGCTGGAAAAGAAATTTGAATCAACACGCAATGAAGAGCATAAGGCCGAATACAAACGGCAGCAACGGACCTGCATGGCCGACCTCAAGCAGCTTGAGCAGGAAGCTGGCGTGGAGTTTAAAGAGTTGTGCCGCACACAGCGGGAAATCGTCCAAGGAAATGTGGATGCGGAGTATGCCAAGCGCGAATTAGTGGAAGCAAATTTGCGTCTTGTGGTATCGATTGCCAAAAAATATACCAATCGTGGACTGCAGTTTCTGGACTTGATCCAGGAAGGCAACATGGGACTGATGAAGGCCGTGGACAAGTTTGAGTATCGCCGCGGCTATAAGTTTTCCACCTACGCGACGTGGTGGATCCGGCAGGCGGTAACTCGGGCCATTTCCGATCAGGCCCGCACGATTCGCGTTCCCGTCCACATGATTGAGAACATCAACAAATTGTTACGGGCTTCGCGCCAACTGGTGCAGGAGCTGGGCCGTGAGCCCTCGTCGGAAGAAGTGGCCCAGCGCATGGACATTCCGGTTTCCACCGTGCGCAAAGTGCTGAAGATCGCACAGCAACCCATTTCACTGGAAAGCCGCGTTGGCGAGGAAGAAGATTCACGTCTGGGCGATTTTATTCAGGATACTGCAGGCGTCTCGCCGGCCGACGCAATGATCCGGGTGAACCTGAAAGAGCAAACAGCCAGCGTTTTGCGCACTCTGAACCCACGAGAAGAGCGGATCATCAAAATGCGGTTTGGCCTGGAAGATGGATCAGAACACACCCTGGAAGAGGTAGGGCAAAACTTCCAGGTAACTCGTGAACGCATTCGCCAGATTGAGGTAAAAGCCCTGCGCAAACTGCGGCACCCCTCGCGATCACGCAGGCTAAGGGCGTTTGTGGACCGCAAGACATTTGACAACGGCAACGATTGATTCCATTTTAGTCAAAAAAAATCATCCGTTCTGGATTGGGTCAGGAAGGGACGGCGTCTCAGTCCCCTTTCCTGCCGGCACGTAAACGTTTTTCAGCAACATTTCAACCATTCAGAAGACGAACAACGGGATGATTTCCGAAGTAGTCGATGACATTGATCGCCGCATAGGCCTGATCAATTCGAAAGATCATCTCGTCCTGTATGCCAAGGGCTTCGGCTAGCAGAATTCGATTGGTGCCGCCATGTGAAACCAGCACTACGGTCTTGTTGGGATGAGTGTGCAACAGCACTCCTTGAAAACTCAGGACGCGCGTTTTCATCTCAGCGAAACTTTCCCCGCCGGGAAACTTGACTTTGGTGGGGCGCTCCATCCAGAGCTTGTATTCCTGTGG
>DATBCN010000784.1:0-2363 GCA_036270475.1 Candidatus Angelobacter sp.
GGGGCGCAATTCCGCTGCCGGTGTCCATGATGGTAATCCGCACGCCGGCCATGGCCGATTTGTTCCATTCATGTGCCCGCGACACCCGTATGACAAGCGAGCCGCCGTTGGGCATCGCATCGATCGCGTTGGTGATCAGATTAGAGAGCGCCTGCCTCACCTCGCCGACCAGCGCCGTAATTTCCATCTTGCCCCGGTATTGCTTGATCACCTTCACATTGCGCGACTCGAACCGTCTCTCATACAGTGGCAGCAGGTCGTCAATGGCCTGAGTTATGCTGAACCGGACCGGCGACAAGGTCTCGCGGTAGAATCCCAGCGTCTGGCGGGTAATATGGGCAACGCGCTCCAGTTCGCGGCTGGCCAGGCTTAAATATGCCACCGCCTTGCTGCTGTCCGCCAGGTCTGTTTTCGCCAGGTAAACCAGATTGGTCACGGCTTCCAGCGGGTTGTTGATTTCATGGGCCACGGTGGCGGCCAGCCGGCCCGTTGCCGCCAGCTTTTCCGTGGTCAGCAGGGCGTGCTCAATCTTCTTGTTTTCCGTGATGTTGCGCACGATTTTGGCCGCTCCAACCACCGTCCCAGAGCCATCTTTGACCGGCGAGACCGTCAGCGAGACGTCAATCCGCTCGCCGTCCTTGGTCAGGCGCACGGTTTCAAAATGTGCGATCTTCTCCCCCCGCCGAATCTTGTCCAGGATCATTTCTTCGTCCTTGTGCAATTCGGGCGGAATAATGAGCGTGACCGGCTGCCCGATGATCTCCTCGGCCTTATAGCCGAACATCTTCTCCGCGCCCTTGTTCCAACTGGTTACGGTCCCGTTCAAGTCCTTGCTGGCAATCGCATCATCGGATGATTCCACGATAGCCGCCAGCCGCTGTGAAGCGATGAAAGCGTTATGGAGCTGCTCCTGGTTCCGGCGCAACTGTTCGCGCGCAGTTTCCAGCGCCTGTGCCTTCTGCTGCAGAACTGCAATCGCGCCCTGGCTGGCTTCGTCGGTGGTCAGGGTTGAATAACGCTCCGCGGGCGTAACGTGGGAGTGCTCACTGCAGATCTTTTCCAATGCCGCGGCATCGTGGGCCTGTGAGAAGAGGCTCAAGGGGTAGGCGCAATGCAGTTGAAACTCCCGCTTCTCCGCCAGCCGGTTCCATAGCCGCTCCAATTCTAGTGCTGCCTGCTGCTTTCCCTCCGCCCACAGGATCGCCACCATCTCCCCGAAGATCGCCACCCGTTGCGTCTTCCCATTTACGTCTGCAAGCTGCGCAACAACGCCGCCTACCACCTTGTCAAAAAGCGACGCGTCGGGATAATCATTCTCCATGAACGTGGCCAGAGTTTCGGTCGCATCCGCGGCCACAAACCGGCCTTGCTGGGCTGCAATCGTCAGGTCAAGGCCGCTGTTCCGCAAACGCTCCGATAACCCGTCACGATGGGCTTTGCTGGCAACCACCAGGGCCGAATCGCCCGCAGCGATCGCTGCCCCGATAAAGCGGGTGAGGCCTTCCAGCTGGAATGCGTCGTCTTCATAAAATTGGACGCTGTGGCCGCCGGTTACGAGCATTTCCCAGCGCGGCAAAGGAGCAGGAGATGTGGGTTCTTTTGCTGTCTTCATTCCAACGTGGTCATTTCTGGCCCCAATTGAGCTTACAGGTAACCGAGGATTATTAAGATTTTGGAGGATTTCGGAATGAAAGTTATTCAAACCATTGGCGCCAAAATTAGGGACACGTATTTACACACTGCGCTCACATTGTTTTGATGCCTTAGCGCCAAAGGAAAGTTGCACGCTCACTTGGCCCCTAGGGCCCTGGCAAATCGGAGTGTCCTTTTCATGCTTCAACCATGAGACAAGTATCAGTCTTCTCCTTGACATAGAGAATAAAAAGCGGTATAATTTAACGGAGATTGCCAGCGATCTGAACGACAGGCTCTTTTGAAAATTGAATCAGGCAGCAAACAAGGCCGGTATTGCAGGCGCGCCTGGTATTTACCAAAGAGTAAAAATCGCGTTTTGAGGAGCCAGAAAAATTGAACGCGATTGACAGCCGGAGCGAGGCCGAAAAAGGACTGCGACAGCCTTTTGACAGTCCTTTCGAATGGCGGTTGGACCTTTGTTTGCAACAAAACAGCCATGCCGGGGTGGGGTAGAGAGGAAAGTTTACTGGTAAATCTGGTGAAAACATTCCGGGAAGTAAAATCGCTTTTGAAAGCGGAGTTTCGTTACGATAGGGCCCCCTCGCTTTGCTTCGGGATTGCAGAAAAAGCCTAAATGTCATAATCAAAACTGAATGCAATTCCTCTTATCTGCCGGTGAAGCCTCGGGTTTATCGTATGTGGGTCTTGTTGGTTAAGAGTTTTCTGCT
>DATBCN010000785.1:0-3709 GCA_036270475.1 Candidatus Angelobacter sp.
GGCCACCCTTACCCAGCGGTTCCTGCCGGGCTATTTTCATTCATGCTCTGACGGCACGGAACCTTCGCCAGAAAGCGATCCATTGAGCGAAGAGTTTGCTCTGGAAAATTTTGGGCTTGAGCCGCTAGAAAACTTTCTCTAAATCTTCACATTACCGCAATCTGGCTCTAACCTTGACGTAACCCTGTTTAACCAATGGATTCACCCGTTTGACGTGAGCACCACATGGTGTTACGGTCAAGAGTTAACTGATAGAGGCGGTTGACTTTGCAATGATAATTTCAAATTTTTCTCTGGTTGGCGTGATAGTCGGCGGGGAGATCTTCAATCTGATACGGCAGACCGGGGCCGTGGCGCAGGTTGTCCTCGTTATTCTATTGATCTTCAGCATCATGTCCTGGTCCATCATCCTTACTAAATGGAGCTCTATACGGAGGGCGCGCGCCCAGAGCGGAAGGTTCCTGAGGGCGTTCCGCAAAGCGCAGCGCCTGCAGGATATTGCCGCCGTATCCGAGCAGTTCAAGCCCAGCCCTCTGGTGGCCGTGTTTGACAATGCCTATGACGAGTATCGGCGGCAGGGCGATGGCAACATTACCGCCGTGCAAAGGGCGGCGCAGATTGCCTCATCAGAAGAGCTGACCCGGCTGGAACGCAGGCTGCCGTGGCTGGCGACAACCGGCGCCGTGGCCCCGTTCGTGGGATTGTTTGGCACGGTGTGGGGCATAATTGACGCGTTTAACGGCATGGGCATGGAAAACGCCGCGACGTTGCGCGCGGTTGCTCCGGGAATTTCCGAGGCGCTGATTACCACCGCCGCGGGCCTGTTTGCCGCTATTCCCGCCGTGATCGCCTACAACCAGTTCACGCACCGGATGCGCGAATTTGGCGCGCGCATGGACGATTTCTCCATGGAGATATTGAACTTCATTGAGCGCACCACCGGAGTGACCACGGGGGTACGCTGATATGGCATTCACCGCAAAGAACGGCCGCACGGAAACATCGCTCTCGGAGATCAACGTCACGCCATTTGTTGATGTGGTGCTGGTGCTGCTGATCATCTTTATGGTTACCGCGCCGGTGCTGCAGTCGGGCATTGAGGTCTCAGTCCCCAAGACAAAAGTGGTGAAGGAAATTTCCGAGGAGCGCCTGGTGATTTCCATTACCAAAGGGCAGGAAGTTTACCTGAACAATGACCACGTAAGGCTGGACGAAATTGGCGACGCGTTGCGCAAGCATTTCCGCGATCCGCGCGGGCAGGCGGTGTATGTGCGCGCCGATGAAAACGTGGCTTTTGGCGCATTTGCCACGGTGATGAGCGCGGTGAAGTCCGCGGGGATCACGAACGTAAGCATTGTGACCGAGCCGATTCAACCAGGAAAAAAGTAGAGACTCTACCGCGGATGGACGCGGATCGTCGCGGATTGGGATTGCTAGTTGCTGCTTGCTAATTGCTAAATCATGGCATACGTCCGGGCCAACCTATTTTATGAGCGGGAGCAGTGGCGCAAGCCGCTGCTGATCTCCGCTGCATTCCACCTGGGACTGGTGGCGGCGGGCTTTGGGCTGGGCCTGGTGATGAATTCACACAGCACCGCCAATGACTGGGGAACAAAGGAAGGCGATGCGGTGACGGCGCAACTGGTGAGCGCATCGATCCCGATTCCGAAGCAGGAGCAGTCGGAAAATATCGTCGCCAATGAGAGCAAGGGCGTAACCCAGACGGTGCCGCAGCCCAAGCCGGTGGAGAAGCCGCCTGATGACGCGGTCCCGATTGAAGGAAAAGTTACGCCGCCAAAAAAGATGATTGACCGGACGCCTCCGCCGACGCACACTGTGCCGCATCCCGTCCCCACGCCGGTGGATACGGCGGTTCCCTATGGTGAAGGCGGTCCGGTGAGCGGGCCGTATGGTTCAGTTACCACGTCTGCATATAAAGGCGGCTTTAGTTTTAGAAATGCCGATTTTGGCGGCAAATATGGCTGGTACGTTGACGGCGTGAAGCGCCGCGTGCAGCAAAACTGGCTGACGTACGAGATTGATCCGCGCATCAAAGCGCCGCATCGCGCGTTTATTGAGTTTGACATTCTGGGTGACGGCAGCCCGGCGAACGTCCACCTGGCGCAGACGAGCGGAGTGCCGTCGCTGGACCAGTCTGCGATGCGGGCGATCCAGCGCATTGATTCTTTTGGCAAATTGCCGGAAGGCAACAAGGTAACGGTAGAGTTTTGGTTTGACTATCCCCCGAAATAGGCGAAGACATGCTTAGACAAAAAAGACAAAAGAGAATCGGCGCGGAAAAAACGCTCTGGATGACTCGCTTGACCTTGATGATGCTGTGCGCGTTTTTAAGCGCTGCGGCACAGGACCGAATCAAAATTGAACTCAACATGGGCCAGGAGCGTCCGCGGATTGCCGTGCCGGATTTTAAGGCGGCAAATGCCGATCCGCAGACTGGCCCGCTGAATACCGTGTTCAACCAGGTATTGTGGAATGATCTGGACAACGCCGGAATTTTTGATCTGGTGGCCAAGAGCTTTTATCCTTCGCAAACGCCCGGACAGCCGGCGGAGTTGCAGGCGAAGGCCTGGGGTGATCCGCCGCCGAATGCCGGCGTGCTTACCTTTGGCAATGTGGGCGTGAATAGCGGCAAAGTCGATGTGCAAGGCTGGCTCTATGACGTGAAGAACCCAGGCGCACCACAGATACTGGGCAAGCAATATAAAGAAGACGCCACGCCGGACAACGCACGGCTTATCGCGCACCGTTTTGCCGATGAGATTATTGCCCGCCTGGGCAGCGGCATTGCCGGGATCGCGGAGAGCCAGATTTATTTTGTGAGCAACCGCAGCGGGAACAAGGAAATCTGGTCAATGGATTATGACGGCGCGAACCAGAAACAGCTCACCAAAATGGGCTCCATAGCGCTCTCGCCGAGGATTTCTCCGGATGGTTCGCGGCTGGCATTCAGCGGACTAACCAGGGATTCATGGCAGATCCTGATGTTTTCGCTGGATCTGGGGCGCACGGTAGCCTTTCCCCGCAATGGCGGAGATAATTTTTCTCCCGCATGGTCGTCAGACGGCACTAAAATCGCTTTTGCATCTTCCATGCATAGCGGATTGTCGGAGATTTTTATCGCCGATGCCTCCGGCGCGGGCGCACGCAGGTTGAGTACCGGTAAAGGCGATGTTTCACCGGTTTTTAACCCGAAAACGAACGGCCAGATCGCCTGGGTAAGTGGACGGACGGGACTACCCCAGATCTATGTAATGGACGCGGACGGCAGTAACGTGCAGCGGATGACCGATCAGGGCTATGCTGTTTCGCCGGCATGGTCGCCGAACGGACTGCTGCTGGCCTTTGCCTGGGTGCGTAATTATGGTCCCGGAGTTTTGGGCGGCTCGGATATTTATCTTATGGATATCGCATCACGACAGATTGTACAGTTAACACACGATGGCGGGCGCAATGACTTTCCATCGTGGTCGCCGGACGGACGGCACATTGTGTTTCAGTCCAACCGCACCGGCACGGAACAAGTCTGGAGCGTCCTGGCGGACGGCACGCATCTGCAACAGCTCACGCGCCAGGGCCGGAACAGCCAGCCCAATTGGAGCTTTAAATAGGCCTTATAGTAAATTGCATTATTTTTCTTGGAGGACATGAGGTGAACAACAGCAAGAGTATCCGGATCTTCGTCCTGGGG
>DATBCN010000786.1:0-1850 GCA_036270475.1 Candidatus Angelobacter sp.
ATGTTCGGCGGTTTGGGTTGTGCAAACGCCAGACGTTCGCATCCGGGCTGTAAAAAATCCGGACGCAGCTTACTATCCAGAGCATAGAGAAAATTAGAAGAAGATAATCTGTTCGGAATTCGTAAATGGAACAGAAATTGCACAAATAATAGTGCAAAAAAATCCTAAAAAATGGATATATTTATAGAAATTAGAAAGAAGCTTGCCGTTGTGGAACTGTCGAGGTTATGTCGCTGCTGGATATGCGAAGCGAACCACCCGAGCAGACGCGTTTCAAATTCCTGATGCGCTGCCGTCCATGCCATGGTGTGCCCAGCATGCGGGACCAGCCAAAGCTCGACGTGGCCAGGAGCGGCATGGGCAATCATCCGCGAGTGAACTGGCGCTATGGTTTTGTCATTTTCGCCGTGAATCAACAGCACCGGCACTTTGGAGTGCTTCACGGCATCCAGCGGACTTGGCCGCAGTAGATTAATGCCATAACGCAGGCGGGCATAAACCTCAGCCGACCAGATTGCGGGACGGCCCAGTGTCCTGCCAAACCACGGTTCCAAATGCAGCGGCCCGGAGACGCGCTCATAACTCATTTCGCGCGCGGTAGAAAATGGGCTTTCCACTGCAACGGCGCAAAATCTGTTTTCCGCGGCCAGCGACTGCAGCATCAATGCCGCGCCATAGGACTCGCCAAAACCGTAGACGCATTGCGGCGGATCGCGCGCGTATATCCAGGAAACCCAGCGATGAATATCGTCTGCTTCCCGCAGGCCGTAGGTGGCGAGTTCGCCGCCACTCTCGCCATGCCGCCGCGCATCCGGCAACAGGACCGCATAACCATGGGAAAGCAACAACTGTCCGTATCCGGCAACGCCCTCGCGGTTGTCGGTTATTCCGTGCAGTAGGACCACGGCATTGCCGTTGTAATCCTGTGGATGGACAAACCAGCCTTTCAAGACTGCGCCATCAGCCGCGGTAATGCTTGCATCCTGTAACTCAGTTCCGAATTTGTCCCGCACGGCAGCGGCAACCATCTCTCGGTGGCGCGGCGGAAGACGATTGGGTTTCAGGCTCGCGTCAGCAATAACTATGCCGGCAAGGGCTGATAGAGTGAGATATACGCCGCATCCCGCCAACAGAAGTTTATAGATAACGCGAAGCTTACGTGGACTTGTGATTGGCTGCGAAGAAAGCTGCATGGTTTCCGGCAAAATTCAATTTTCAAAATTGAATTTCAAAATTGAATTAAAGATGGCCTCACCAGAAAAGACGCGGCTGCACAGCCCAAATTAAGCTCCCATCAGGGTTTTTTCGGACTATTTAAGCGTGATATCCAGCGGCGTCACCAAGCCTGTATTTACTGTAGCGTTAACGCTGGTCGCGGCATTTCCCGGGGCCCCGGTAGAAATCGTGTAACCACCACCAATGGCAATCCAACATCAATACATTCAATAGCTTGCAAAATAAAAATGTTCCCATGTTGAACTATATTTGGGCCCAGGCAGCAATCTGTTCCACTGGATAGAATGGACGGCATGGCATTTTCTGATTTCCAGGGGAACGCTGAGACAGTCCGCCAGTTGCGTGAGATGCTGGCCCGCGACCGCTTTCCCCATGCCGTGGTCCTGGCTGGCCCGCAAGGCGCGGGAAAGTACACGCTGGCCCTGATGCTGGCCCGCACCATGAACTGCCTGGCCCCGCGGGAAACCGATGGCCTGCCCGATTATTGCGGCGTTTGCAGCAACTGCACCCGCATTGGCCAGGCCGAGGAGCTGGATGCCCGGTTCGCGGAAGCCCTGGAGGCCCGCGAAGGGCTTCGCGACACCGACAAGCGCGAAACCCGCATTCTCGTCCAG
>DATBCN010000787.1:0-3399 GCA_036270475.1 Candidatus Angelobacter sp.
GCGCTGCCCCGTGATCGCGCTCTCGCAGTTGAGCCGCGCTCCGGAAAGCCGCACCGGCAACAACCGTCCGCAACTGGCTGACCTGCGCGAATCGGGCGCCATTGAACAGGACGCCGACGTTGTCGCCTTCATCTTCCGCGAAGAAGTCTACAAGCCGGACGATCCTGACCTTGAAGGCAAAGCGGAATTGATTATCGCCAAACAGCGCAACGGCCCTACGGGAGTGGTCAAGCTGGCATTTATCAAGCGGTCCACGCGGTTTGAGAACCTGGCGCATGAGAGCGGACCAGAAGGGTACTGAGGGGGCCTCTGCCTTGAAATCATTACTCCGTTTTAGCTTGCCCCGTACCAGACTGACCATTGACTGCATCGGAGTTTTTAGTCTGCGAACCAAAATAAAAGCCGAGCGCCGTGCCCGCAAGCGCAATGAGCGAGGGAAAGACGGACTGGGTCAAGACTGATCCTTCCAGGCGTCCAAGCCCGATAAATACCAAAACTCCCCCGATCGCAAACGTAAGCAGCCAGAGCAACCCTCGCGCAAGATCTCCTCGCGTCTCTTCCCGATTTTGGTCAACATTGAAAGGCCGCGTAGCGATAACCGGAGGTGTGCCGCCGTCTCCAGATACTGGTTCACTCAATAAATTCCAGTCGCCAGTCGCAAAGGGATCGCTCTTATCTGATTGCTCCGTTTGCGGGCCATTGGAAGTAGCGTTTTTGGGTTCGGTCATAGCTCTCTGTTGTCTCCTCTAGCGAGCTTGTCAAAACAAGGCTCTGGACAAGCTCTAAACCGGAATTGTCCACGGCCCTTGGCT
The DNA here is from genome assembly GCA_036270475.1 of Candidatus Angelobacter sp. Taxonomy (GTDB): domain Bacteria; phylum Acidobacteriota; class Terriglobia; order Terriglobales; family Acidobacteriaceae; genus Angelobacter. The sequence goes on from DATBCN010000787.1 coordinate 813, forward strand.
TACTTTGCCGAAGATTTTGGCGGGATATTAAAGATCACTTGCCGGACGCTGCTGTCTGCCGGATTCTGAATAAGCACATTATTTCCGCTTTGGATCTCGTCATGCAAAAACCGCTGGCTTTCAATGACCTGGCGCAAGGCTTCTGTCACTGAAGTGCCGCGAGCATCCGCGATCTCCTTAAGTGCAGCTGCAGTCTGATCCGGCAAATTAACGGTAAGCTTAATCGCCATGGGAACCCTCCCTTTTAGATGATACGGCTAATATCCGTATATATTACGTATAATATACATATAAAAACTGGCTGTCAAGAAGGCTGCATAACATTAGGATTCACCTCTTGCCTGGGTTGCATTTACATCCTGAAAGTTGACTGTAAGCGATTGAATAAATTATTAGTTACAAGTATTTTAGTCCTTGGGTTGCCGGGCAATTAACGAAACAAAATCTCAGCAAATAACCACGTTGGGAGCGTCTTTTCCAATTTCTAAAATATTTGCGACTGGACCTGGGATAGGATGTTCCGGCTCTCTCAAAGTCTGGTTGATGTAGGCGAAAGCAAGTCCTATGTTTGGCATGTCAACGTTAAAAATAACAGTGTTGGCCGCCGTGATTCTGGTAATCGTACTGATTGCTGTTGTAATCATCGTTAAAAAAAGATCGCCGCAAAATCAGGCAAGCGGTGGATCGAAGAAGACGAGCGGCTCAGCAGCCGCGTCCTGGAAATCGTATTTGAAGCTCCAGGGGCTCGTTTTGTGCGGGTTTCTCTTTCTGGGAGCTTTTCTTGGCTGGATCAGTGCTTTCTTCGGCCCCGTCAAGGGGCAAATCACCAGTGGCGGCAAATTGGTTGAATACCGTAACCTCGATCTGAGCCAGCATCCCGTCTATGAGGACATCGACACGGAGAATTATTCCAGCATCATGATTGTCACGAAAACCACCGTGCCAGAAAAAGGTGAAGCGACTCTTGTGATTTACGGTGACGGCGGTACATCAGGCAAAGGGGAAATCAGACGCCTGAACAGCGTGGCAAACTCCTGGTCGCGATGGGAGCAGGCTAATCCGAGCAAACACGTTTCCATCAGCATAAGGGGATCAGAGCAATCTGGAGTTATACCGGCAACACAAGCAGACATTATCGTCTATCTCATGCCCCGGTAGGACCGCGTTATACTCCGTTGGGAACAAAAGTGCTCTGGCCACTACCCGCCATCATGATTACTTTTCGCGGAGAAATCCGCAGCCACAGCTCGTTGGCCTGAGCTGCTTACGCGCCGTTTACGCGGCGGCCGGTGCTCAGTGCAGCCATGATGTTTTCCGAGGAATGGATCGCGTCGTCCATGGACGACTCCTGGCCCCAGCTTAAAACGTCAAGGCTGCCGTTTTTCTGCACTACATAATGGAATGCCTCGCCGGGGCGGACGCGGTCGGTGACAATATCGGCCAGGAAATTGCCGTTGCGCAGCGTGAGCGTGGAATGGTTGGTGCTGACCATGGTTTCTTCAATCGCCAGGCGATGCGCGTCCAGCACCTGGCGCAGGATGTGCGCGGGAAAACGGTGCGCCGGATATTGGCAAACGCCTATGGCCGGCCGGCCAGGATAGCTGCGCTGCACCAGGGCTTCATATTCAAGTATCTGGTCGCACATGGTGGCGGGCTCGCCGCGATGCGACTCCAGGGCCCAGGAAAATTCTCCGGCGGTGCGAAAGCCGCTGAAGCCGGCGGCAAGGGAATCATCAATGAAGCGCTCCAGCATATCAATCATGGCCTGGGGATCAAAGCGTCCGCCGGCGAAATAGACGTCGTCTTCAGTGTGGAGTTCAAGAGCGCCGCGCTGGGCCGCACCCGCGGTGTCAACGCCAAGGGCCTGCAGTCCGCGGAGAAGCCGGGGAAGGATGTGCGGTTTTTGCGCGCAGAAACAGCGCTCACCCTGGCGCAGTCCGGCGGCGATGTACGGCACCAGGTTCTGCACCAGCGCGGCATCATTGCGATAGAAGATGCAGATGTGGTCGCCGCGTTTGAACTGGACAAGAGAGCTGACGGAGTGCAACGTAGGTTCTCCCTGCGGAATCGGCTTCTCCCGAAGCCTGATAAGTGTAATGTGACGGGCGGCATGCCGCAAATGGTACTTATGACTTAGTACTAGTAACTAGCAAGTAGCGCTTAAGCACTTAGCGCACTTAGCACTTAGAGTAATTAGCACTTAGCAGTCAGTTCTTGGCAAGCCCAAAACTGATTCCACAGAGGGTCACTGAAGAAACGCAGAAAAGCTGCTATGCATTCCGATTGAGCTTCTTCTTTCTCGCGTCCTTCTTCTTCTCGTTCTGCTCGCGGCGGCGCGCTGCGTTCGCGGTGAAAAACCAGCTAGTCCGCTAAAGTCTCCTAGTCGCTAAGTACGCTTAAATTGCAAGTAGGTCGAATTGCTAGTCTGCCCTAATCCGCATTGGTCCGCGTGGTACGCGGCAGAATTGTTGGGACTACTTTGCCGGCGGCTCGGTTGCGCGTTTGTCATGCAGGCCAGTTTGTTCCCGGCTCAACCCCAATCTTTTGTAGCTCTCGCCCTGCATTTGGTCAAAAGCGCTTTTGGCCT
>DATBCN010000788.1:0-2458 GCA_036270475.1 Candidatus Angelobacter sp.
CTAAAGCCAAGAGCCGACCTTCTATCCTGCCTCTTCTTCACTCTCTTCAACCGTCCGCTGGCCCAGCACGCGCGTCTCCCCGCCAATCAGCTCCAGCTTGATAGGCGATTCACCCGAGTGCTTCTCTACCAGCTCCGCCAGCCGTTGCGAATGCGTGACCACCCAAAGCTGCGAATACTTGCCCGCATTCACCAGTTGTTTGGCCAGCGGCTCCAGCAAGTCAGGATGGAGACTGGTTTCCGGCTCGTTCAGTGCCAGTAATGACGGCGGATGCGGGCTCAGCAGCGCAGCCAGCAGGCACAAATAGCGCAGCGTGCCATCAGAGAGTTCGCGCGCGCGCAAAGGCCGCCGCAAGCCTGGCATCCGCAGCAGGACGGCAAACATCCCTGTATCTTCGTCATGCTCAATCTCCAGCGACGCTCCGGGAAAAGCCTGCCGGATGGCCTCATGCAGGTCCTGCGACTGCCCTACTTCATTAATCGTCTGCAATGCCGCCGCCAGGTCGCGCCCATCGTGGGCCAGAACCGGCGTGCGCACGCCCACCTGCGGATGCCGCAACGGAGACTCCGCGTCCGTACGGAAGTGATGATAAAAACGCCAGCGGCTGATTTCCGCGCGCAACGATGAAAGCTCAGGATAGAGATGCGGTTCACGAAGCTGCGAAAGCACTGACTCAGTAGGCAACAGTTCGCCGGAATAATCAGCCAGCCGCTCGTCGTTATCCAGAATCCATGCGCCCTTGGGCGACCGCTCAAAGAACGTGACCTTAAGGCCGCGCGGTGCGTCCATCCAAACACGCTCTTCCTTGACTTCCGGGTCAAGCGAGAAAGCCGATTTCTCTCCGCCACTCTGTTTGGGCAGGCCGCACACCAGCTCGTAAGAAAAAGTGTCAGTCTTAATGCCCAGCGCCATCCGGATTGGCTCCATCCGGATCGATCCCAGTGACCGGCTTTTGCGCGCGCCGGCCCACAGGACTGAAGGCATGCCGCCTTCTTCAGCGATCACCTGGGCGAAGCCTCCGGCAGCGGCTTTGGCCAGCAAAAATACGGAGTTATAAAGGTTGGTCTTGCCGGTAGCGTTTGCGCCGGTCAGCACGTTGATCTGGCTCAAGTGCAGCCGCAGGTTGCGCACCGACCGGTATCCAGTCACATGAATTTCACGTATAGCCACGGATGAATATTAAATGAAACCCGCAGGGCCGTGAACAAATACAAAGCCTGAAATGGCAAAGTTTTTTTGAAAGCCTCTGCTGTCGCCCTGACGTACAATGGCGTTGATGCCGCAGGCAAATTCCTACGGGATGCTGGTACATGACGATACGTTCCGCCGCCTGTGCCGCGCCCGCGATTTGCTGGCCGCCGAATACCAGTCACAGGTCCTCTTGGATACGGCCGCGCGCGAAGCCTGCCTCTCTCCCTTCCACTTCCACCGGCTTTTCCGCGCCACGTTCGGTGAAACGCCGCATCACTTTCTTACCCGCCGCCGCATGGACCACGCACGCCGCTTGCTGGCGTCCGGTGAAATGACGGTAACGGAAGTTTGCATGGAGATTGGTTATTCCAGCCTGGGATCATTCAGCACAAAATTTCAATCGCTGGCCGGACGGACGCCCACGGAATATCAGCAAACTGTACGGCGGGTCTTTGGCTATCAGCGGCCATGGAAGATCATGCTGGTCCCGGCGTGTTACTTTTCCGCCTACGGCGCAACACAGCAAGAATTAAGAAGCGCGCCGGCATCCCTTTAATTACGATTGTTCCAAAGGAGGACGCAAATGATTCAGCGCATGTCCCACTCCGCAATTTTTGTTCTTGACCAGGATGTGGCCAAGGATTTTTATGTGAATAAACTTGGCTTTGAAGTGAGCATGGATGAATCCATGCCCAACGGCTTTCGCTGGCTTACGGTAAATCCCAAAGGGCAGCCTGATCTGCAAATCATCCTGATGAAAGTTGCTCCGTCGCCGTTTGATGGAGCGGGTGTGCAGAAGATACAGCCGCAAGACGTGGAAACCATCAGCGCCTTGATGAAAAAAGGCGCGTTCGGCGCCGGCGTTTTTCAAACCGCCGATTGCCGCAAGACCTATGCAGAAATGAAAGCCAAGGGCGTTGAATTCGTGTCTCCGCCCAAAGAGCAGTTCTACGGAATTGAAGCTGTCTTCCGCGATCCCTTTGGCAACTGGTTCAGCATGACCCAGCCCAAGAACATGTAAACGCTGGCAGACGACAATCTGCGGCGGACGGTCGTCTGCCGCACCTTGCCGCTTGAGCCTGCCCGCCGCTTCCTCATACGCTGCCCTTGTGAGCATTTGAAAGCACAAACGGGGGGCTTATGTCAGCGCTCGATTGGATGCAGATCGTGATGGGGTTCCGCTATTACCTGCGGCGCAGCATTACCGCCGTTGCCTGCCTGCTGCAATGCAAAACAAAAAAGATTGCCGCGGTGAAAGGATAACTTT
>DATBCN010000789.1:0-1997 GCA_036270475.1 Candidatus Angelobacter sp.
GTACAAGATATTTGGGGCGGATTCGAATCCACGTGCCGTGGAAGGCACACGTCGCCTCGCCGCATTGCTCGCGCCGGCGCTCCCGCAGGAAAACTTTCGCCGGGAGGCGATCGAAGAATCGTCATTTGCGGATAACTTCGCAGATGTAGTGATTTGCAGCGCTGTTCTTCACTTTGCCCGCGACGACGGTCATTTTCTCGCCATGCTGCGTGGCGCCTGGCGAGTACTGAAACCGGATGGCCTTTTCTTTTGCCGCCTGGCATCTTCCATTGGGATGGAACACCAGATGCAGCCCATTGCAGGGCGCCGCCATCGGTTACCCGATGGTTCAGAGCGCTACCTGGTGGATACGGCGCTGATAGAGAAGCTCACCCAGGATTTAGGCGGCCAATTCATTGATCCGTTGAAGACGACCGTGGTTCAAAATCAACGTGCAATGACCACGTGGGTTTTGCGTAAAAATGCCTAAATTCCAGATAGTAGTGCCTGTTTGCAGCATTCACTTCCATTGGCCTGTCCCGCTTTTCGGTTGACTGAATGCCTGCCTCGACGTCAAATGCAGTGATGCCGCGCTCGCCTTGCTGGCAGCAACGGACATTCGGCACGCTGAGGGATTTCTGCACGCTTGCGGCACGGCTATGCGCGAGCTTTCAGCACTGTGATGTTCTTTACGAGCGCGTCGCAGATAGCGAGACAGTTGTTGCGCATCTCCGCTTTGGAGTGGCGTGACTGCGTGACGGCTAATAAATTCGCCGTGCCGTGAATCAGAAGAAACAGCGCATAGTAGGCGCGGACGTAATCTTCCGGCTTGCCGCCGAACCTGGCTGCAAATTTCTCCAGCAACCATGCCTTGATGGGCCGGGGACGTCCGGGCGCAAGAACTTCTGACCATGCCGGGCCCCAGAGCAAGTTGTATTCGTGGGGATGCCGCTCTGCAAAAGCGAGGAAGCAGCGGTACGCTTCTTCAATGGTCGGCGCCGAGGTTGTTGCGGACGTGATCTTTCGTTGCACCAGTTCCGCCAGCGCGATGAGCAACGCTTCCTTGTTCTGAAAACGTTTATAGACCGTTGTCGTGGTAGTGCCGGCTTCGCGGGCAACCGAGCGAAGCGTGAGGCTGCGAGCCCCGTGCAGTTGCCAGAGCCGGCGCGCGGCGTTTACGATTTTTGCTTCCAGGTGTTGGTCGGCCAATCGAGGCATATTTTTTTCTTTCAGGGCAATCGTTGCTGTAGAGCACTTTCGGGAATAACTTGCACATTGTTACACTAACGTTGTATTATTAAAAGTCATTTTCCCCTAGCCGGGAGTTGACCCCGGCAGGGTCATTTCTCTTCTTGCACGGCAAATCCCTGGACGATTTCCAGGGTAGCCCCCTGCCTGCTTTATCCCCTTAGGCCCCCTGCACTTGTCGAAGTTTAGTTTTGAGGTAAGCAGTCAATGGAGTATCTGGAGTACACGGTTTTCACCAAAGCGAGCCCCTCGCTGGCATGGAAACTATTTTCTGACTTTCGTCTTTGGCCCAGGTTTTGCAATATTTATGGCGACATCCGCTGGAGCAAAGGCAAACCGTGGACGCCGGGCAGCCGGTTGAAGATTGAAATTGTGCAACCGATGAAAGTTACCGTGGATCATGTAATCACAGTCTGCGCGCCGGGCGAACAGGTTGCATGGATCGACCACACGCTGGGGAATACAATGGAGCAGTGGGTGACCTTTGATGTCCTTTCTGACGGGCGGACGCGGGTACACACCTGGGCTGAAATCACCGGGGCAGGACAATTTGTGCCGGCCAACAACTTCAGCGATTTTGTGCGAGCCTTTGTACGGCAATGGTATGACAGCTTTTGCCAGATGTGCGACCAGTTGGCTGAGGGACAGGCGATCACGACCTGAAGCTGACGCAAACAGCGTGAGCGCGGTGCTCGCGCGGTCCCTGACAACACAATCTTTGCGAATTGCAGCCAGGACGCGGCGGCTGGCCGGTGTGTTTCTGCTTGGCT
>DATBCN010000790.1:0-1909 GCA_036270475.1 Candidatus Angelobacter sp.
GTGCGGATGATGTAGATGCCAACGCCGAAAAAGCTGTCGCCGGAGAGGTTGCCTTCGCCAGTGCCGACAAACAGCGTCGTTGGTGTAGCGGGGTCAATCGCAATCGCGCCGATGGCCAGGGATTGCGCGGAATCAAGCAAGGCTGTCCAGCTTGCGCCGCCGTCCATGCTGCGGTAGACGCCGCCCTGGGCCGTTCCCGCGTAGACAATATTTGCGTCTGTAGGATCCACTGCGATTGCTGTCACACGTCCGCTCACTGCTACTTCAGTAGGTGTTGTCTGCCCATTGGGAATCGGGGCCGGGCCAAGAGCAGTCCAGGAAAGCGCTGCGGCTGTCTGGAGCAGACCGCTGAAGGGCAGGATGCCCTGCGGCACAAGCCGCAAAACTTTTTCGTGAAACTCCATATTGCGTATCGCTTGCGAGCGCGCCTGGGGACGCCCCATCAGATCGCTTATCCCACGACGGGTGCTCACTTCCTGATCGCGAAGAGAAAAATATTCTTCTTCCGAAATGCGCCCGCGCGCAAACGGCGGAATGTCAGCGCTGTCTGCGTCGACTTCAGGCGCAGCGGCAGTGGAAGACTGGGACGTTGCTGCTCCGTTGGCTGGAGGATTGGTGGAATTATGCTGCGGCACACTCTGTGCAACGCCGGCAGCCGCTACTACCATAAATAGGACAAGGGATTGCACTTTGACAGTGAGACGAAAGGTACGCAGGGTTTGCATGACGCTCCAAGCAGGAACTGAATTAAAGCAACACCTTAGGGGGCAAAATGCAGGTTAGCTATCAGGAATCTTGGCACTAACCATGCCTTTCGTCAACCGGGTAAGCGGCCAGCCCAGTAAATTTGAGAAAATTAAAGTCTTGTGCCACGCAGCCGCAGAGCATTCGCAATGACAGACACGGAGCTGAAGCTCATGGCAGCGGCGGCAAAAACCGGCTGCAACAGCAGTCCGGTAAAGGGATAAAGGATTCCCGCGGCAATCGGCACCCCAAGCAGGTTATAGATAAAGGCGAAAAAGAGGTTTTGGCGGATGTTGCTCATGGTGGCCCGGCTCAAGTTGCGCGCACGCACCAGAGCGCCCAGGTCGCCTTTAATCAACGTGATGTCGCCGCTTTCCATTGCCACGTCCGTGCCGTTTCCCATAGCGATACCGACATCGGCCTGGGCCAAAGCAGGAGCGTCATTTACTCCGTCGCCGGCCATGGCCACCACGTGCCCGTTATTCTGCAATTTTTTTACGATAGACAACTTGTTTTCCGGCAGGACATCGGCCTCAAAGTGGTCAAGTCCTAACTCGCTCGCAATCGCTGCGGCCGTTGCCTGATTGTCGCCTGTTAACATCACCAGACGCAGCCCAGCTTTTTTGAGCGACTGAATGGCCCCTGCGGCTGAACTCTTGATTGGATCGGCGACGGCAAGCAGGCCGGCCGCTTTGCCATCTACCGCGGCCAGGACTACTGTTTGCCCTTTTTGGCGAAGCGTCTCCGCTTGCAACTGGAGTGTATTCACGTCAATGCCTCTGGACGCGAGAAAGCCAGCGCTGCCGACCGCAACCTGCCGTCCCGCCGCTTCTCCCACCACTCCTTGCCCTGTAACCGATTGAAAGTTCTTTGCGGAATGGATTGTGAGGCGGCGTTGCTCTGCTCCTTTTACGATGGCAGCCGCGATTGGGTGTTCACTCAATTTCTCAACGGCAGCCGCCAGAAGGAGTAAATCCAGTTCATTGATAACGTCAGTTGCAAGAATGGATGTTAGCTGCGGCTTCCCTTCCGTCAACGTACCAGTTTTGTCCAGCACCAGCGTGTCTACCTTCTCCATGATTTCCAGCGCTTCAGCGTTCTTCACCAGCACACCTGCGCGTGCGCCGCGACCAGTTCCTACCATTACAGCCATTGGCGTGGCCAG
>DATBCN010000791.1:0-2861 GCA_036270475.1 Candidatus Angelobacter sp.
CATCGATAAAGAAAATGTCGTCACTGGGTGCCAAGCTGTTGCTACCCGCGCACAACGTCCCCGTAGGCGATCCCGCTGATCTTCCGCGCGTGCTCGCCGCGATGAAGCAAGTCCGCGGCGGCAAGATGAAGCCCATCAAAGCCGAACACTGGTCAGAGTATAAGTTTGAAGGATTCTCGTTTCTGCTGAGCAAGTAGCTAGAGCGTGTTTCAAATATTTGACGATCTTGATTCCTGTGCTCCTTCGAGGGCTTATCTAACGCGTTTTCCACGATTACAGGAACAAAGAAAGCTATTTATAAAACACGCTCTAGATCTAGTGTACCTATGGACAGATTTGGTTTTCGTTTGTTGGCAGGGGGCCGCCACCACAGCCTGAATCCGGCGCAACATAGCTCCCAGACCCTATGTTTGTGACTCCATCGGAAGGAGTATATTGCCGTCCGTATATTGTATGAGAGCTTCCGTCCGTCGGCCCCTGGAACACAGCCGATGTTTGCACGTCAATGGTCACTGTTGAAGCAGCATGGCTCGCTGCTGATCGTATGAACTCATTCACAGCCGATGGGTTTTGTGTCACGAAGGCATTAGTGATGGTATAGGACGATGCCGGAGCGAATGATGAGGCGCCCGTCTGGGTCATGGCAAACGACTGCGAAAACGTCTGTCCATTATCCGTCGTTACAGTAACCAACGCTTGCGGTGCGGCGGTGGAATCAACAGTTAACGCAGAATCCACGTCCACAAGGCTGTTCATGCTTCCCGTTGAAGCATTCATTGCATCCGATACGGTTATCTCACTCATGGTTTTCTGGTTGACTACGTTTGCCTTGCCCTGAGGAGTTATTGAAATGGAAATGCCAATTTTTGGAAACTTGCACCCTGCACAGATTACGGACAGGGCGAACATCGATCCTACTAACACCAAACGCCGCATATCTTTCTCCTTGAGTCAAATCGCTTTTACCAGAGGCAACATCTGTTAGAACTCTTGCCTCACGAAGACTAGTGAAGATAATCGGCAAAACGTTACAAATTATCAGAAACAATCTCTAGAGTACGTGCTATAGAAAAACATGCTTTTATCCTTCATCCCACTGGTTTTGGATGCTTGAGGCTCTGTGTGTCACATTTTTACCTAGAACGTGTTTCAAATATTGACGACTCGATTCCTGTGTCCCTTCAAGGTCCTTATCTAATGTGCTTTCTAGGATTACAGAGATACAGAAAGCTATTCATAGAACACGCCCCTGCCATGGTTAAAACTGGTTGTGTCAAGGTATCTTAGACTACTAAAGCTAAAGCTAATTTCCAGTTGCTAATTACTAGCTGCTAGTGTGGTAGCTCTCTGATGCGGTATGGCCGCTGCAACAGAAAAACATCCTCGGGGGCCTTCGACTCATCCTCGATCAGGAAAAACAGAGAATAACATTTAGTGTGAACCCAGACTTTCTGGAACCGCAGTCTTTGTAAACCTATTTTAGAGACACTACGCTAGCTGCTTCCTTCTCCAGCAACGCTGCCTTCCTCTTCACCCCCCACCGATATCCCGCCAGACTGCCGTTCTTCTGCACCACGCGATGGCACGGCACCACCAGCGCCACCGGATTTGACGCACAGGCATTCGCCACGGCACGCACGGCTTTGGGCCGTCCAATGGTCTTGGCTACTTCTGTATAACTGCGCGTCTGGCCCGCCGGAATGCGCCGCAGTTCTTTCCACACCATTTGCTGGAACGCGGTCCCCCGCAGATCGAGCGGAATATTTACGGCCGCGGCCGGTCCGCGCAAAAGCTGCTTCACCTGGCTTGCTATTGGCTCCAGTGCATTGTCATCGCGAAGGATCTCTGCCGCGGCAAAGTCGCGTTTCAGTTCGCGCATCAACGCAGCTTCATTTTCGCCAAAGCGCACGGAGCAAACGCCGCGTTCCGTGGTGGCCACCAGCAGCATGCCCAACTCTGTGGGGACCACGGTGCAGCGGATCGCCACGCCCTCGCCGCCGCTCTTAAATGCTGACGGCGTCATGCCCAGCTGGGCGGGAATGCTTTCATAGGCGCGGCTGCTGGAGCTGTAACCGGCTTCATAGATCGCGTCGGTCACGCTGCCTTCGCCGAGCAGCGCCTGGCGAAACTTTCCCGCGCGGCGCGCCTGCTGATATTCACGCGGGCTGATGCCCAGCATGCGTTTGAACATCCGCTGAAAATGAAATGGACTAATGGCGACGTGACGCGAAATGGCCGTCAGGCTCAGCGTTATGTCCAGGTTCTGGTCGATATAGCGGCACGCTGCCTCAACTTTTTGCGACTGCGGGTTGCGTTCCAGCGGCGTGCAGCGCCGACACGCTCTGTATCCCGCCTGCTGTGCCTCCACGGGCGAATGAAAGAACTCCACGTTCTCACGCCGCGGCTTGCGGCTGGGGCATGAAGGACGGCAAAAAACTCCGGTGGACTTTACCGCGTAGACGAACCGGCCATCGGCTTTGGCGTCCCGCGCCAGCACCAGCGTCCATTTTTCGTTTGCGTTGCTTGCTGTCTGTAGCTGCATGTCTTCTTCTCCGTAACCTCACTCTAGAGGTTGCGGGAAACGGCTGCTATCCACGGATTGCTTTCAAAATAATTTCGTTTCTGCTACTTGGTTCTGGAATCTGACCCTGCAATTTCGCCCCTGATATTTATCCGCCTCTCTTTACCTGTTCTCTTCATCGGTCGTGGACCGCAGGCGCCCTCGCCTGCGCCCCCGTACCTTTTCCAAGACTCGCAGCAACACCAAATGCCCCGCCGCCAGAAAGGTGATTTGTTGATCTTCTGGTAACTCTTTTCGTCTGACCCCACCCCCTTATGGGCCGTTGTTACAAACAAAAGGC
>DATBCN010000792.1:0-9913 GCA_036270475.1 Candidatus Angelobacter sp.
GCCTTAATGAACTCCACCGCGCGATACGCGCCCGTGGTCACGGCCTGCGTGGAAGCGCCGGTGAACCAGTAGATCATCGCGCCGCCGGTAATCAGGCCAAGCACAAACGGCGCATGCAGCAGTGAGAGATTCTCAGTGTGCTTAGTCAGGCCATCGGTCAGCGCCATCATGATGGAGAAAATCATGGTGGTTGCGCCTACAACAGCGGTTCCAATCAGCACTGGTTTGGCGGTCGCCTTGAACGTGTTGCCCGCGCCGTCGTTTTCTTCCAGCAAGTGCTTGGCGCGTTCAAAGTTCACGTCAAAGCCAAAGTCTTTTTTGATCTCCGCTTTCACGTTGGGCACTTGCTCGATCAAAGACAATTCGTAAACTGACTGCGCATTATCAGTGACGGGGCCATAGGAATCCACGGCAATCGTAACCGGACCCATGCCGAGGAAGCCAAAAGCAACCAGGCCGAAGGCAAAAACCGCCGGCGCCAGCATCCACTGGCCTGGACTGCCGATGACGCCGCCAAGTCCCATGGTGCTCACGTAATACGCGATGCTCATGAGCGCCACAATGCTGATTCCCAGCCAATACGCTGAGAAGTTGCCGGCCACAAGGCCGGAAAGAATATTGAGTGACGCTCCGCCTTCTTCCGACGAAGTCACAACTTCCTTTACATGCGAAGACTCCACGGAGGTAAAGACCTTCACCAGTTCCGGAATAATCGCTCCGGCCAGCGTGCCGCAGGAGATGATGGTGGAAAGTTTCCACCACAGTGAGGCGTCGCCGCCCAGGTCAGGAATAATCAGCTTGGATACGATGAACGTGAGAATGATGGAGACGAACGAAGTAATCCAGACCAGCGACGTTAGTGGAGCTTCAAAGTTCATGTCGTCTGAATTGGCGTACCTGGCTTTGGCAATGGTCTCATTCAGGAAGTAGGAAACAGCGCTGGCCACCAGCATCATGATGCGCATCACAAAGATCCACACCAGCAATTCCACCTGAATTTGCGCGCCGCGCACGCCCAGCAAAATAAAGCTGATCAGGGCCACGCCGGTCACGCCATAGGTTTCAAAACCGTCGGCGCTGGGACCAACCGAGTCGCCGGCGTTGTCGCCGGTGCAATCGGCAATCACGCCGGGATTGCGCGCGTCGTCTTCCTTGATCTTGAAAACGATTTTCATCAGATCAGAGCCGATGTCGGCAATCTTGGTGAAGATGCCGCCGGCAATACGCAACGCCGCCGCGCCCAGTGATTCGCCAATGGCAAAGCCGATGAAGCAGTTTCCCGCATACTCTCCGGGAATAAAGAGCAGAATGCAGAGCATGATGAGCAGTTCAACGCTGATGAGCATCATGCCAATGCTCATGCCCGCTTTGAGCGGAATGGCATAAATCGGATACGGTTTTCCGCGAAGTCCGGCGAATGCGGTCCGCGAATTTGCGAACGTATTCACGCGAATTCCGAACCACGCCACGCCATAGCTTCCGGCGATTCCTACCAGGCTGAAGAGCAGAATAATCACGACACGGTTCGCCGCCAGGTGCTCCAGTATGCCAAAGTACAGAATCATCACCACGGCGATAAACGCTTCAAGAATCAAAATGAACTTGCCCTGCGTGACCAGATAGGTCTTGCAGGTTTCATAGATCAGCTCGGAGATCTCGCGCATCGCGCGATGCACGGGCGCGTTTTTCAACTGCATGTAGATGATCAGGCCAAACAGTCCGCCCAGGGCGCAAAAGATCAAGCCGATTTCCAGCAGCGTATAGCCGCTGATGCCGTTGAGAAACTTTACGCTGTTCATGTCCGGCAGTTTCAGATTAGCCTCGCCTGTGGCTTCCGGGGCAGGTGTTGCGGGGGCTGTTTCCTGCGCGGCGGCGCCAGCCTGCGGCATTACCACGGCAGCAACCTGTGAAGTTGGTGGCGCGGCCTGCCCTTGCTGGGCCAATGCCGCGGGAAGGGCGAATGTTAAAACGGCCAACACGCCCACCAGCGCCAGGGTCCGGCGCGAGCGGATTACGCGGCCCATCAGGCCCGTTGCGAGCCAGGTGTGCATATGTAAATCCTCCAGAAATCTAAGTAAATGTGGACTTTAAAATCGATTAATGCGTTTTACCGCAATTCCCGAAACGCGCTTCCACATCAAGAACAAGTGGTTTGAGGTTTGGCCGCGTTGGAATCATTGGCTGGCCCCCTGCGGAAACCCTGTTTCCGCCCTACCGGCCAGTCCAGTAAAACTTGCTTTTATAACATGTTAGGGAAAGAAGATCAATCGCGCAAGCAGCAATCGCGCAAGGTAGCTTGCCCACCGCCGCCGCGTCTGGGAAAGCGCTGCCTTTTGAGTAGTCCGCATGTAGCGTCTTGCCCTCAACCGCCTTTCCGCGATGATACAATTTTAGGTTTCCCCGAATCTCTCAAAAGGATCTACCCGATGTCTCAGATTTCCACCCAGATTGCGCCGCCGCCCCAGCCGCTGGTGGCGCTCACCGACGATGAAAATTTGTTTCGTGACAACGTGCGCCAGTTTGCCGATCAGGCCCTGCGGCCCAAAGTCCGTGAAATGGACGAAAAAGGCGTGTTTGAGCACGATCTGATCGACCAGTTTTTCTCTCTCGGGCTAATGGGCATTGAAGTGCCGGAGCAATACGGTGGCGCGGGCGGAAAGTTCTTTGAAGCGATCCTGGCGGTCGAGGAGATTTCGCGCGTTGATGCTTCGGCCGGCGTGATTGTTGACGTGCAAAACACACTCGTCAATAACGCGCTCGTGCGCTGGACCAATGATGACCAGAAGCGCCGCTATCTGCCCCGCATGGCCGCCAACACCGTTGGCGCCTATGCGCTGAGTGAAGCGTCGTCAGGCTCTGATGCGTTTGCCATGCAGACGCGCGCTGAACTCAAGGGCCATGAATACGTTCTCAATGGCCGCAAAATGTGGATCACCAACGGCAAGGAGGCCGGAGTGTTTGTGCTGTTTGCCACGCTTGATCCTGCCGCCGGTTACAAGGGCATCACTGCGTTCATCGTGGAAAAAACATTTTCCGGCTTCAGCGTCGGCAAAAAAGAAGACAAGCTGGGTATTCGCGCCTCAAGCACGTGCGAACTCATCCTGGAAGACTGCCGCGTGCCCAGGGAAAATGTTCTGGGCGAGGTAGGCAAGGGCTACAAGATCGCGATTGAAACGCTGAATGAAGGGCGCATTGGCATTGGCGCGCAGATGCTGGGACTGGCGCGCGGCGCCTGGGAAAGCGCGCTCAAATATTCGCAGGAGCGCAAACAATTCGGCAAAAGCATTTCCGATTTTCAGGGCATCCAGTTCCAACTGGCGCAGATGGCCACGGAGATTGAGGCCGTAAAAATGATGGTCTACAACGCGGCCCGCATGAAAGATGCGGGAATGAATTTTGTGAAAGAGGCGGCCATGACCAAGCTGTTTGCTTCACAGGTGGCGGAGCGCGTAGCGTCACTCGCATTGGAGATTTACGGCGGTTACGGCTTTACCAAAGACTATCCGGTCGAAAAATATTTCCGCGACGCCAAGATCGGCAAGATTTATGAAGGCACCTCCAACATGCAGTTGCAAACCATTGCCAAGATGCTGTTGGGAGGGAAATAGGCTGCGGCCCTGAAATCTAAACGCCTGTAAATACCCTGGAATCAATTATTTGGCATGGGTTACCTTTCTCGTCAGGGAGTTCCTGATTGTGCCTGCAGATTAAGCTGGTTTAAACTACAGGGCAATTCCGGCTGCTCACCCCATGGCAGAGATGAAACTTCCTAAGGAGTAACCGTTGGGCCAGGATTCCCACAAGGAACTGAGAGACCTTAAAACCGTCCACACTTTTTATCTTGGGCTGCTCGAAAAAAACCTTGGACATAGTGTGCCCGTTCCTGTTGAAGTCAAGGATGCAACCGGGCCTGCCGAACCCGCCGGAGATCTCAACAATAATTTCAAGATGTGGCTTGACCTGATTGACCTGGCGCTTACACCGCCACTGGTGCGTGACGCCTTAAAGACCCTTCCCGGCTTTGAGACCGCGCATGCCTTGCTGCGCTATTTCACCGGCAAAGGCTCGCAACGCTCGGGCGATCGCGACAAAACGGACTGCATCATCACCTACCTGTTCCGCACTCCTGCCCCCGGGGACCGTCCCACGGCCTGGCAGCGGCCGGAAGTTGACAGTTCATACGCTTTCATCTCGCAGGCCGCGCTGGCCTTTGAAGCTGAGTTGTACCGCGCATTGGAAGATGTAGCGATCGAACCCATGCCGCAGGAACACGTCGCATTGCTGCAGGAGTTTGAGTATCTTTATCAGGAACTCGAAGAGTTCCGCCACTTTGACCAGATCATTGACTCCGGGATCGTGCAGCGTGTGCGTGAGATCAAGCAGTCTCTGGGCAAATCGTTTTATCATCCTGATTCGCTGGCAAATCTGGGCGTTTGGAATGATGTTTTTGGCCGCAAATTTGACGAGCTCTTCCACGATGCCGCGGCGCAAATCAAGACCTTTGCTGAAAGTGTGCAGCGCGATGGCGGCAGCATTCTCTCCCGCGTGGATGGCGATATCACCATCAAAAACCTGAGCGAGGTGAAGACCACGCAGATACTGGCGGAAGACTATCAGGTCGCGCAGGATGAATTTCGCAAGGTGTCAAAGTACAAGAAAGTTGTGGACAGTAAACGTCCGGTAAGAATGGCAACCGGTGGACCAAGACGGGCGGCCCCGCCTCCGTCCGCGCCGCCTTCACCGCGTCCCACGATTCCATTGCAACAAGCTCCGCATGGCGCTTCCGCCAATGTGCCTCCGCCGCCTTCGCTTCACCCGTCGGGTATCGGCGCGCGGGCGCAGGGCGTTTCTTCGCAGACCCTCAACGCGGAAGTGCTTGCCGTGGCGCCATCCCAGGCCGTGCAGAACGCAGTGCAGGAAGGCAAGATTCACAGCTCGCGCCAGGCCATCAGGGAACATGTGCGCACTTCCGATCCTAAACTCGCGTACATCTTCCCGGTCAAGAATTCCAGGATCATGCTTTCACCCTCCGAGATGGAGGCGTTCAAGGCGGAATACCAGGGCGAGAAAAGTTTTCGCGCGGACTATGCTGCCATGATGATGACGATTGTGGCGTATCTCTCGCGCATGGTGATTGAAGTGGATGAGTACAACCAGAAGGCAAGCTCGGCCTACCTATGGAAACCGCACGCCGACGCGCTCGGCTATCTGGTCAGCACGCTGGAACGGCTCAGCATGGAAGCAGGACAGGTAATGGCCGTGGCCCGCGCGCGCGGCCTCGGTGAGAAAGCGTCCAGCATGTCAACGTCGCTGGAAAAATTACGCGAATACGCAAAGACCGTTTCCCAGACCCTGCAATCAGCCAATCACAACCCCTAGGGTTAAACGCCCGCGCTAATCGATACTCGAAAAACTTGTAAACCTATTTCGCGGGACCGTTTTTGGTGTTGTAGTCCATGCCGGAGTAAGGCTCGGTCTTGCCTGTTTGATGGGCGCTGACGGGTGATGCGCGCTTCTTCCGTCCCATGGGCTTTTTTACGCCAAGCGCAATGTCCGCCAGTTCAAGAAAACGGCTGCTGTTGGGTGCGCCGCCTGGACGGTTTTCCCACGCGCGTTCGCCGGCGGGACCTTTCAGGCTATACCGCGGAGCTATCCACAAATCCTTGGACTCCTCTGGCTGTTTGTCAGACTTTTTAGGCATGGATTTCTTCGGCATGGGTTTCTTATATATGGTTGGATATTGGGGTACTTGCCTCATTATCTCTGTTTCTGAGCAGGTTTTCAACGGCGAATATTCACTTTTTCCGGCTTAAATACAGGCGCAAAGCAGTACTCGCGGAAGTCGCGGCGGCAAAGCACAATAAGAAAAACGGAAGAGACCATAACTCCCACCAGCGTCCTGAGAGCGTCATGGATGAGGAAGTAGCTGACGATATCTCCTGCCCCATCGATGGCAAAAAGCGTTACGGCAAAACTCCAGGCCCACTTTTTTCCCCGCAACAGTCCCCTGGCAGCGGGAACAAGGGCCGCTCCAAGCCCAAGCAAAAACACACCTGATAGCGGCCCTATCGAACGGAAAAGAGCAGCGCCGGCGGGGTTGAGACGCCAGGCGCGGTCTAGCAGTCGATTGGGAAACAACAGAGAAAACCCAATGGCAACGGCGATGAATGCTGCCGCCAAGAGGAATCCACTCACGATAAATACTGCCAGAGGCCGGCGCCGTGGAATGCTTGCCGGCGCGTTCATTTAAGTAGCGCTGCTGGGCGGCTCATTACGGTCTGAAACCAGCGCGTCAACCTTGGCGGCAAGTTCCTGGGGAAACCCTGCCAGCACTTCCAACCATGAATCGGCATCATCCAGGACTTTGCCAGTGGATACCGTGTATAGCTCCAGCAGTTTGGCGGCGGGACAATGTTCGCGGATCAGCCCTGCGATGCGGTGCTTGGTCCTGGCGGAAACAGTTTGGCCCACAACCGCAACATCAAATTGATTCTGCTGGCATGCGACCGAAAGGGTGGCTTCGTCCATGGCGGACACAACCTTGTGTCCGGCACGCTCTAGGATGAGATGTCTGGTGCGAACCACCGACGGATCGACGCCAGTGCAGAGGACCAGCGCCATGCAGACGTGCCCCTTTCCGAGCAAAAATTGTTTTGAGAAAACGGGGGAATTCTATCAATGCCCGTATTTAGAATCAATCAGGAAAATACCTGCGAAGCACATATTTATCTCAAAAATTGCATGATTGTTAAACATTTATTAAGAGCAGCGGAGCAGGATGCAGGTTACCCCTCAAGGAACAAGTTCCGATCTGGTTCAAGCACGGCATTTCTCGTGGCTTGGTATCGGATTGGCTCCAAAATAGCTGTAACGGGAAGCCTGCAGCAGATGTAGCAGATGGTATCCTTGCACATTCTAATCAGCCTTCAGGGGGAGGACCAGCCCGCATCATGAAAAAACTACTGTTGTTTGCAACCATTTTCACGGTGATCATGTTCACTGCGATTCTGAGTGCGATCGCGCAGCCGCAACCGCAGGCTGCGCCGGAAGCGGTTGCTGGAAAAGCATCGGACTCCAGTGGCGCAGGCGGAAGTGCTCCTGCGGGCGAGGTGCATTTCGACGGCAAGGTCTGGTGGAATTACGTAAAAGTGCTGGCCGCCGACGATATGGAAGGCCGCGAAACCGGCAGCGCCGGCCTCCGCAAGGCCCAGGAATACGTGGTGGAGCAACTGAAACGGGCGGGGCTGGAACCGGCCGGCTCCAGGACTTTCTACCAGAAGATGCAGTTTGTCTCGCGGCAAATTATGGAGAGAGATTCCAGTCTGTCTCTGGTCCATAACGGTCAGGTGGCGCCGCTTACTCTGGGCGACGATGCCATTTTTAATACCCGCGTTGATCTGGCGCCTGCGGTAGAAGCGCCGCTGGTATTCGTTGGCTATGGGCTTACCGTACCAGAACTTGGCTATAACGACCTTGCCGGTCTGGACCTTCAGGACAAGGTAGCGGTGGTCTTGGCGGGCGCTCCCGGCGATATACCAGGCGCATTGGCCTCGCACTATCAATCTGCCGGCGAGCGGTGGAAAGCTCTGCGCAAGGCTGGCGCGGTGGGTGTGATCACCATCATGAACCCCACGGCCATGGATATTCCCTGGTCGCGGATCTCCGCCAATCGGGCGCATCCCAGCATGGCTCTCAAGGGCGCTGAATTCGATGAGACCTCCGGCCAGCAATTGGCGGTCACTTTTAATCCGGAAAGGGCGCAGAAGCTTTTTGAAGGTTCCGGCCACACTCTGCAAGAGTTGATTGACCTGTTGAAGGACCGCAAGCCTTTGCCGCGCTTCCCTCTAACGATGTCTGTCCGTGCCAAAGCGTCAGTCAGCAAAAAGTCGCTGGAGTCAGCCAATCTGGTGGCGCAGCTTCCCGGCAGTGACCCTAAATTGAAAAGCGAATATGTGGTGCTTTCCGCCCATCTGGACCACCTTGGCATAGGCGAACCCATCAACGGTGACCGCATCTATAACGGCGCAATGGACAATGCCTCCGGCAGCGCCGTGCTGTTGGACCTCATCGCCTCGCTCAAGAAATCGCCCGGAAAACTCAAGCGTTCCCTGCTGTTTGTATTTGTCACCGGCGAGGAAAAAGGTCTGTTGGGATCACGTTACTTCACCACTCATCCCACCGTAAAGCCAGGGTCGATGATTGCCAATATCAACATTGATATGTTCCTGCCCATCGTGCCCCTGAAAGTGCTTACCGTTTACGGGCTTGCGGAATCTGACCTGGGTGACTTGGCGCGGGAAGTTGCTCAATCTTTGGGAGTGCAGGTGCAGGCCGATCCGGAGCCGCAGAGAAACGCCTTCATCCGCAGTGACCAGTACAACTTTATCCGGCACGGCGTGCCTGCCCTTGCCATGGGAGTTGGCTTTGAGAAGGGATCGCCTGAGCAGGAGATCTTTAAGAACTGGCGGACGCAGCGTTATCACGCGCCGTCAGACGATCTGGACCAGCCAGTCAACCTGGAGTCGGCGGGCAAATATGAAGAGATTGTCCGAGCCATGATGGTGCGCGTGGCGGATGGTCCGGGACGTCCGCAGTGGAAGGCGAACAGTTTCTTCCGCCGTTATGCGCCAATGCCTTCCGGCGGCAATTAGGAATGCTCATAAAAAAGCCCTGCCATTTTCGGCAGGGCCTGAATTGGAGGCTCATCCAGTTCTAAATCTTTAGGGGACCGTAGAACCGCCCGGAGTGCTTCCGCTTGCGGCCGGAACAGTGGAAGCGCTGCAGACGTTCCCAGCGCCAACGCTCGATAAAGCAAGGCACAGATCGGCGCGGCCATGGCCCATTTGCGGCACGGATATGCCGCGGGATATTGCATTCGCAACGTCTCCCGGCTTATACAGCGGACGCGATTGCAGCACCAACGCACCAACGCCGCTTCCCGGCAACCAGCGGAGAGCTGAAGGATGTCCCCCATCCTGCCGCGTAATTCCCGCCGGGATACGTCGTAATCACGCCTTCTCCGGGCGCGGCGATAAAAACCGCATTCGTGCCAAAATTCGTGAAGCTGCTCTTGGCGTCAGTGTTATTGGTAGAGCCGACTCCGATCACCGTGTTATACGCCGCGGGAAAGACCAGAATCTGCCGGCCGTCATTGCCGGATGCTGCCACCACTACCACGTTTTTGCTGGTCGCATACTGAATCGCATTCTGCAGTGCCGGCGAGCTTTGGGCGATCTCAAAACTCATGTTGATCACATTGGCGCCATGGTCCGCGGCGTAATAAATGGCGCGGATGATGTTGAAAAGGTCAGAGCTGCCATCTCCGGCAAAAGCCTTCAAAGGCATGATGCTGGCGCTGGGAGCAATCAAATGCACTAGTCCCGCCGTCATAGTCCCGTGACCAAAAGCGCTGGGCGGTCCATCAAGAATGCTGGTAGTGGACTGGCTGAGAATGGCTACGGTGAAAGCATTCAACTGCACCAGGTTCTGGCCATCAAGAATGCTGGTGGTGGATTGGCTTAGCGCCGCAGCCACCGCGGGACTAAGATCGCCCATTTCAGAAGGGCTATTGCTCTCATTGATAAAGTTAAAGCCCGGCGCCAGCACTTGCAGGAGCGCGGGATGAGATGGGTCTACTCCAGTGTCAATAAGCGCCACCGTAACGCCAGCCCCGGTAAGATTGGAACCGCTCTGCACCTCGCCATGGCGAGTGAGCGCTGTTGCCGGCTGTTTTACATAGTTGCTGGCGACCGAAGAGCCGTAGTAATTCACCACGGTACGCCCCGGCAGGCCATCAAGAATGGACGTGGTGGATTGCGTCAGGCTGGCGATCGTCGCGCCGGAAAGCTCAGGCACCGTCAATACACGGTTGTGTTCAAAACTTTGCACATCAGGATCAGCAGCGATTCCCGGA
>DATBCN010000793.1:0-3157 GCA_036270475.1 Candidatus Angelobacter sp.
ATGGGCGCATTGTGATGCTCTTAACGCGTCTTACTGCTTTGTAAGCCTTCCTACTCGACCAGACTTTGTGACCATAAATTAGGCACGATTTCAGCGCGTGAGCCAACGCTCTTTAGCCGTAAGCCTGATCGTCCGCACATATACCGCTACTTGGAGAAGCAAGCGCCCTAACATTCTGTTTCTATGTTGGAATTAGATCAGATTCGTGGCCATATAGTACTTGCTGCCCAGGCGTTTAGCGGCTCTCTCGACCTGATTTTCATAGAAACAGTCCATCAAAACCACCATTAAAAAGAATTACAATTTCGTAGTTGCTCAATATCCCTTGAATGTCATGACATATGCAAATCCATTGCCGCTATTCGTTTGTGGCGCAGGCATCTCCATCGCCTCTGATCAACATTCGGACAGCGCATGAAAATCGCAATCACAGGAGCTAACGGACTTTTTGGCCATGGCCTGGTCCAAGTGATTGGAGTGGCACACCAGATATTGCCTCTGACGCGTGTGGACGCAGATCTGACACGACTATCTGATGTTCGCCGCGTCCTGCTTGCTGCGCGCCCGGATGCGTTAATCCATAGCGCGGCAGCTCCTGATCCTGATGCATGCCAAACGAATCCTGAGTACGCGTTCCAGGCAAATGTCGTGGCCACACGAAATCTTGTAGGCGTTGCGAAGGAGCTTGCCATTCCTGTTGCGCACATCTCCACCGATGCGGTTTTCGATGGCTTTGCTGATTCGCCGCGCACCGAATTAGATCCAACCAATCCGGCCTCAGTTTATGGTAAGACTAAGCTGCTTGCGGAGCAGGCTGTAATGCAACTCAAGAGCTATTGGATATTCCGCATTTCCGTATTGTTTGGCCCAGGGAAGACGAATTTTATAAGCAAAGGCTTGCAAGCGCTGAGAAGTGGTCGCACATATGCGGTTGCAGCCGATCAGATAGGCACCGCCACATACACGTTGGATGCCGCAGCCAAAATCCTGGAGATCATAGAGAGCGACCACTTTGGTCTCTTTCATCTATGCAACACGGGTGTGTGCAGCCGATTCGAACTCATGCAGCAGGCCGCCGCTCTTGCCGGCTTTCCAACCAGTAACGTCTTGGGAATGCCATTGGATGAAATGCACAGGATCGGGCCGCGTCCCAAATATGCAGTGATGGAAATGAGATCTATTAAGGTGGCCGGCATTGCTCCACCGCGCAGTTGGCAGGCTGCCCTGGCCGAGTACCTGAAAACTTGCGCCGTAGATGCGTGAGAATTGCTTTGGCAGATTGCGACCCACACCTTAGGATTTCCCAATGGCACTTTCGCCAAATCCGCGACTAAGTTCCCGAGACCTTGCCCTGCTGTATCTGGCCTTCGTATTGACCGGAACAATCACGACTCTTCTGGGTCCTCTTATACCGCAGTTAGTCAAACGCTGCTCAATGTCAGACGCAGATGCCGGTTGGCTGGTAGCCGCGCAGTTTGCGGGCCACTTCGTTGGCGCTCTCTTTGCCAATCGGAATCTTCGCAACAGCGTTCTTGCAGGCATGCCGCTAATCTCCATCGGCGTAGGCGCGCTCGCTTTCTCGTCCTGCAGTCTCAACTATCTCTGTACGGGATGCTACGGCGTTGGACTGGGACTTACGATCTCCGCCATCAATATGATCATTGCCAGCCGGCAGAGTGAACAGCGGGCCTACTCGCTGACTCTGCTGAATTTCCTCTGGGGGCTTGGCGCTGTTGGTTCGCCAGTTCTGGTGGAATGGGCACGAAGCCATCAACTTTTGCCATCGGGCTTATTGGGCCTGGGCGCCGCCGGCTTCGCATTGTGGCTGCTGGTGATCCGCTGTGATCTCTCTTCACAGCCTCAGCCAGAGACCGGCTCTGCTGATACCTGGTATTCACGTCCTTTGCTGTTTTTTGGCGCTTTATTTTTCTTGTATGTCGGCGTGGAAACTTCCGTGGGCGCCTGGACCGCGCTGTACGCCATGCGAATGCCGCATGTAAATGAGACCATTGCTGCCTCTGCCGTAGGATGCTTCTGGCTGGCATTGCTGTCAGGCCGGCTTGTGAATGCGGCGCTTCTCAGGCGCATTTCCGAACATACTATTTACAGGCTCTCTCTCGTAATTATGCTTGGGGGGTTTTCGCTGCTTTTATTGTCACGGTCGAGTTGGGGAGTGCTGCTTGCAGCCTCAGTGACCGGCCTGGGGCTAGCTCCGCTCTTTCCGCTCATCATGTCCTTTGCTTCCGATACCCTGCTCGCGCACCGTAACAGTGGCTGGGTGTTTTCCAGCGCCGGTTTGGGCGGAGCGGTAGTGCCGTGGCTCACAGGCCAGGTCTCCACGCAGTTCGGCTCACTTCGCGCTGGTTTCATACTGCCTGCATCCGCAGCGGTGCTCATCGTGGCGCTAAGTCTGACCCGGCTGGGAAGAGGCCCTCAAGCGGGCAAGCTGCCTTCACCTTTTCCTGCTGGATTTGGACCAACGGGAGTACAATAACGTTTCAGTTAATATCAATCTCAGATTCTGCCAAGAGCGCGCAAAATAAATCCGAAGTGAGGACTGTTGTTTTATGATTCTCCGGATTTTTCGCCATGTAAAGCTGTGGATGCTGGTGGCCATCCTGTTCTTGAGTTCTCTCTACTTGTACCTGTTTCCGGCTCCCAACCTGACATATGTTGCTATAGTGCTGTTACACGCGGGGCTGGGCGTTATTGCGGCAGCTTTTCTCGTCCCAAAGGTGTATGCCATCGCGCGGGCAAAATCGCTTTTCAAGGACTTGGGTTGGCTGGTCTTTGCGGCGGGGGCCATCCTCGGCATCCTTCTTCTATTCATAGGCACTCTACGGTCACACTGGAACTGGATGTATGCGCACGTCATTGTATCGTTCGCTGCCGTTGCCCTTCTTCTGATCAAGTGGACGGGAACAAGAGGCTGGCAGCCAAAGTCTCGCATCCTCTCCTTGGCTATAACAGTTTGTTGTCTGGTTCTTGCAGCGGGGGCTGCTTATGGAGGATGGAACGTACGTCAAGGAATGTGGGCGCGTGCCTACAAGTTTTCAAATCCTTCCTCTCCACCCACATCCATGAATGAGGAAGGTGATGGACCTGCAGGTCTGTTTTTCCCCAGTTCCTCGCAAACAGCGCATAAGGGGCATATCCC
>DATBCN010000794.1:0-1952 GCA_036270475.1 Candidatus Angelobacter sp.
TGAGTTGCTGAACACGGACACGGCTCACGTCAGGCAGTTTGGAGGTAAGCCACTGGTCCAGGCGAGAGCCGGCAGAGCCGGCAGGGACGGTAAAGTTTTGTACCAGGGGTGAATCGGCCACGCAGAGAATTGTAGCGGAAGAAAATTTGGTAATTGAGTAATTTGGTAAATGGGTAACTCTTTAGAAGAATGGCAGTTATTGAGAAGAGGACTTTCAATTACACAATTTACCAAATCACCCATTTACCAAATGGTGAAACCGACCCACTTAGCCGTGCGACCGGGCCGTTCTGAACCCATCCTAAGATGGTGGGAACCCGCCGCGGCTCTTTAGGCATTTCCGTACTGGCGGAACCTCGCACACCGAGCCGTATATACGAGTCAGGCCCCCTGTTCATTGAATGTTGGTTCATGAACGGTTACCGTTCTCACCTGCGTTGCAGGCCGGTTATCAGGACTGATGCTAAAGAAAAGCAGAGTAGATGGCAAGGGGCATGCCCTATTTTCATCGGTTGCAACCGATTTCAAAATATACAACGGCCTTGCCCGCGCTTTAACCTGCCCGGCGGTCTTCCAGGACTTCATCCAGCGCGCCCGCCAGTTGTCCGGCGCGGCGATTGAACTCTCCGGCCAGCAGGTCGTATTTCTTTTTGAGGATATGGTATTCGTCGGCGATATTCAGCGCGGCCAGCACGGCCAGCCGCAGGGAATCAATCGTGGAGGTCTGCTCAGCCACCGTGCGCATTTTGCCGTCAACAAACTGCGCCAGCTTTGTGATGTGTTCCGCATCCACGCCGCGAAGGTTATACACCTGGTCATAGATTTCTACTTTGACGGGCGAAGCTGTTGTCGGTTGTGTCACCAAGCTGGTCCTCCTTAAAAAAAACTTCTGCTGGATCGATTATCGTTCGAGTTGGCGCAGGGTCAAGTCTTTATTTTTTGTCGCTGCGCTCCAAACCGCTAGAGAGCCCTTCTCGACTCGAGCCTTCAATTCGCTCCTGATGCAAGCCGCTCGCCGCGTGGTCGGGCTCGCGGCCCGTCGCGTTGTTTCTTTTTTGTCGCTGCGCTCCACCCCGCTCCAGGGCGATTTTCTGCAAAAGGGTGGTCAAGCTCCTGATGCAGGCCGGCTCGCCACGCTAGCCGGGCTCGCGCCTCAACCGCGTTTCGGCTCCACCACTACGGCGGTGCCGTATGCCAGGACTTCAGTTACGCCCTGCATGATCTCCGTGGCGTCATAACGGACGCCAACCACGGCGTTTGCGCCAAGCTGGCCGGCATGCTCCAGCATCAGATCGAGCGCCTCCTGGCGCGTCCGCTCACACAGGTTGGTCAGCAGCGTGATATTGCCGCCGACGAGCGTCTGCAGGCTCGCGCCGATGGTGCCGAAGATCGACCGCGAACGCACGATGATGCCCCGCACCATTCCCAGCGTGCGCACCACTTCATAGCCGTGCAACTCAAACTGCGTGGTGGTCATACTGTGCTGGACCAGGGCCACGGTCAGCCCTCCGCCACCAGCACGTCAATCTGCTTGAGCATTTTTTCCACGCGGCCGCGGACCTCCTCGCGTTCCTTGCGCAGGGCGATCATCTCGCCGCGCAGAACGTCGAGTTCTTCCTCGCGCTGCTCCAGTTGTTCGCGCAGGCGGCCGGCGTCGCGCTCCGCGGCGGCCTTGCCTTCACGGGCAGACTTCAGCAATTCAATTGCTTTATAAATTTTTTCTTCCAGCGCGGGAAAATCGTCGTTGAAGGTCCTTGTTTCCGTCTCATTTTCCATTTCGCGAGCAAGTTTCAATGACATAGGCTTACTACACCTCGGGGGATGATGTTCTTTGCGGAGTATAAACCACCAGCTTGTGGAAAGGAGAAAGAAACAAAAGCAATCAGCAGTTAGCATTCGTCATTCAGCCAACACGGAATGAATTGGAGCTGTAAACGCACGGTAGATTTTTT
>DATBCN010000795.1:0-5126 GCA_036270475.1 Candidatus Angelobacter sp.
GGATTCACCGCCAGCCCGGTGGGGCTGCGTCCCACTGAAACAGTGGTCAGGATCGCCAGCGCGCGCAGATCGACCACCGTTACGCTGTTGCTGCCGCCATTGGAGACGTAAGCGTACTCGCGATAGTTGGCTGTTGGCTCAGGAGTTTCCTTGCAGCCGCCCAGCAACGCCAGAAGGAGACAAACCGCTGCAGCGAATGGGCGCAACTTATCTGCCGGCCCTGGCAACTGCCGGTTGTACGCGTGGCTGCTGGACGTTGCGGTGCAACACCACCGCGATCTGCCGTATCTCTTCCATCAGTTCATCAAATTGATCAGGGAAGATGGACTGCATGCCGTCAGAAAGCGCATGTTCAGGATCATGATGTACCTCAACCATCAGCCCGTCTGCTCCCACCGCTACCGCCGCGCGGGAGAGTGGCAATACTTTATTTCGCTTGCCCGTGCCATGGCTGGGATCAACAACAATGGGCAGATGGCTTAACCGCTGCACCGCCGGCACAATGCTCAGGTCCAGCGTGTTGCGGGTGTGGTCGGCAAAAGTACGCACCCCGCGCTCGCACAGGATCACTTCATAATTGCCTTCGCTCAGGATGTATTCGGCCGCCATCAGAAATTCTTCCAGCGTCGCTGACATGCCCCGCTTAAGCATGATCGGCTTGCGCAGCCGCCCTGCCTTTTTCAATAGTGAGAAATTCTGCATGTTGCGCGCGCCAATCTGGATCACGTCCGCGTAGTCCGCCACCAGATGCAGCGATTCATCGTCCAGCGCTTCGGTAATGATCTTCAGCCCGAATTGGTCGCGGATATCGGCCATGATTTTCAGGCCTTCCTCGCCCATTCCCTGGAAGGCATACGGTGAAGTGCGGGGCTTATAAGCGCCGCCGCGGAAAAAACGTGCGCCGCCCTTCGCCACGCGCTCTGCTATGGCAAAAGCCTGTTCGCGGGATTCAATGGAGCACGGGCCGGCCACGATGCCCAGATCACGGTCGCCAAAGCTGCCGTCGCTGCCGGCAAAACGTATGACCGTATCCTCTTCCTTGGCGTCGCGGCTCACCAGCTTATAAGGCTTGCTGACCTGGATGACTTCCTGCACGCCGGACATTTCGTCCAGAGTGCCCGGTTCCATGGCGCCCTTGTTGCCGGTAATACCAATGGCTGTGCGTTGCGCTCCAGGGATGGCATGTGCCCGATAACCGAGTGATTCAATGCGCTCGCAGACGGCGCGTACCTGCTCCTCGGTAGCCTGCGCTTTCATTACGACTAACATAGACTGACCCCGCTGACCTTGAGTTTACTGTGATTGCCCCACTGGTAGCAATGAAAAGCGTGTAGACGGGAGATGAAACCAGACCGCTTTCGGGCATTTTTCCTGCGCGGCGTTTGCGCCTGAATAGCATTGACAGTCTGTATGTGTTTCTTTTGCTTTTTTAGTTCCAGATTGGTTTTCCTTCGGCGGTTTTTGGCATATCTCCTTCGCCGTCAATAGACTGCTCCAGGCCCGAATCCGCACAGGCTCTCGCCACGCCCGCGGAGCCGGAAATCAGCATGTTAAAATCAATCATTTACCGCATGCCATCCGGTGGTCCAGAGCGCAAGCACTTTATGGAATCAAAGCGGAAGTTGCCCGGCGTTCCAGAACGGAAACGGCTGAGCATGAAGGATGTTCTGTTATGGGCTGAAGGCGAACCGCCCAAGCCTGGTCCAAGGCGTATTGGCATACATACCTCGACGGCGGGCGGCGTTGAGATGGCTGCGGAACGTGCCTACAGGCTGGGGGCCAATACCTTCCAGATATTTTCTTCCAGCCCGCGGCAGTGGAAGCCGTATCCCTTGTCGCAGGCGCATTGTGCTGCCTTGCGCACCTTGCGGGAAAAATATGGCATAGGCCCCATGGCGATACATAGCAGCTATCTGGTGAATCTGGCCAGCGCGACCGTTGAGTTTCATCGCAAGTCCGTCGGCGCGTTTCGCGGTGAACTGCAGCGGGCTTTGGCCCTGAGCGCGGAGTTTCTGGTGCTGCATCCTGGATCGTTCCGTGGACGCAGCCGTGAAGAAGGGCTTGAGTTGGTGGCCCGCTCGATTACTGAAGCCGCTGAAGGGCTGGATTTGGAGAAGTCCAATTTGCGGGTCCTGATTGAAAACACCGCCGGCGCGGAATTTTCATTGGGTGGATCATTTGATCAGGTAGGCCAGTTGCTAAAGTATTTGCGGAACGTCTGTCCGGTGGGCGCGTGCATTGACACATGCCATACGCATGTCTCGGGCTATGACATGGTTTCTGGGCCGGGCTGGAACGAGACCATGCGGAAGCTGGAAGAAACCATCGGCCTGAAGAACGTGATGGTGTGGCACTGCAACGACGCGAAAGATCCGCGAGGCTCACGGCGTGACCGCCATGAGCACATTGGCCAGGGAACAATCGGCCTGGAAGCGTTTCGCCGGTTATTGAATGATCCGCGGACTGAACACGCGGCGTTCATCGCGGAAACCCCGATTGAAGAACCCGGCGATGACTTGCGGAACATCGCAACCTTGAAGTCGTTGGTAGATGTGGCAGTGGTCCCGTCAAAGCGGAAGAGAGCATAAGAGAAGATGTCCGAAACAAAAATCGAGAACGCCGTTAACCCGTCCGAGCCGCGCGAGCTTCGCTACGAACCCCAGCGCATTGAGGAGAAGTGGCATGACCGCTGGGAATCTGATCCTGCGCTCTATGCCGCCGAGCCGCACAGCAGCAAGCGCAAGAAATATTACGTGCTGGAAATGCTCCCGTATCCCTCTGGCGCGTTGCATATGGGCCATGTGCGAAACTACGCCATTGGCGATGCACTTGCGCGCTTTATGTGGATGAACGGCTACAACGTGCTTCATCCCATGGGTTGGGACGCCTTCGGACTTCCCGCGGAAAACGCCGCCATCAAGAACAACGTCCCGCCGCGCCAATGGACGCTTGCGAATATCGTGCACATGAAGGCGCAGATGAAGCGCCTGGGCTTTGCTTATGACTGGTCGCGCGAAGTTACCACCTGCCTGCCCGAATATTACAAATGGAACCAGTGGTTTTTCCTGAAGCTCTATGAGAAGGGCATGGCATATCGCAAGAAAAGCCGGGTGAACTGGTGTCCGGATTGCGCCACCGTGCTCGCGAATGAACAGGTTGTGAACGGCTGCTGCTGGCGTCATGAAGAAACGCAGGTGGAGCAACGCGAACTTGAGCAGTGGTTTGTTCGCACTACCAATTACTCTGAGGAGCTTCTTGCCGGGCTTGACAAGCTTGACGGCTGGCCGGAAAAAGTCCGCACCATGCAGCGCAACTGGATCGGGCGCAGTGAAGGTGCGCTGGTGGATTTCAAGATTGACCGGGCCGTTGGATCAGGCGACAAGATCACCGTCTTTACCACGCGCATCGATACCATTTTTGGCGCTACCTCAATCCAGCTAGCCCCGGAGCATCCGGTTGTCGCGGATTTGGTTGGCAATGATCCTCACTTGCATTCCAAGGTGGAAGATCTTTTGCGTGAGCAGGCGCGGGCCAGGGAAGCCGGCGACGTAGGCGCAATTGAGAAGCATGGCGTCTTTACCGGACGCTACGCCTGCAATCCGTTCAACAATGAAAAAGTCCCGATCTGGATAGCCAATTACATCCTGCTGGATTACGGCACCGGCGCGATCATGTCCGTTCCCGCGCATGATGAACGGGATTTTGAGTTTGCCGAAAAATACGGTTTGGAAAAACGCATCGTGATTCTGCCCCGCAGGACCGGCGAGCCGCCTGCTCCCGGCCAGCGCGAGCCGGATGTGCTGCCCTACACGGAGAAGGACAGCCTGCTGATTAACTCCGGTGAGTTCAGCGAGCTCTCAAACCAGGAAGCCATTGAGAAAATGTCAGCGTTTGCCGAGCAAAAAGGTTTTGGCAAGCGAACGGTCACTTATCGCCTTAAGGATTGGGGAATTTCCCGCCAGCGATATTGGGGCACGCCGATCCCCATGCTCTATTGTGAGACATGCGGCGTGGTCCCTGTGCCGGAAAAAGACCTTCCTGTCGTGTTGCCCGAGCAGGTCGATATCACCTTGCAGGGCGGATCGCCGCTGGGACGCGTGCCGGAATTCGTGAACGCTGCTTGCCCCAAATGCGGCGGCACGGCGCGCCGCGAGACGGACACCATGGACACGTTCGTCGATTCCTCGTGGTACTTCTATCGCTATACCAACGCGCAGCTCGCGGACCGTCCATTGGATACTGATACCGTCAGCTATTGGTTTCCCATTGACCAGTACATTGGCGGCGTTGAACATGCGATTTTGCATTTGATCTATTCCCGCTTCTGGACCAAGTTCATGCGCGATCTGGGCCTTGTCCGCAACAGCGAACCGGCGACCCGCCTCTTTACCCAGGGCATGCTCATCAAAGATGGCGCCAAGATGTCCAAAAGCAAGGGCAACGTTGTTTCGCCGGACGATATGGTGGCGCAGTTCGGCGCCGACTCCACGCGCATGTATTCGCTCTTTGCCACTTCTCCTGACCGTGAGCTTGACTGGCAGGAAGCCGGCGTTGAGGGCGTGCATCGCTTCCTGGGCCGGGCGTATCGGTTTGTGATGAGAAACGCAGGCGTGGCGCGTAACTCACAGGGCAAGCCAACGGTGCGCGCGGCTGCCACCGAGCTTTCACCCAAAGCGCGGCAGATTGAGCGCAAGCTTCACCAAACCATCAAGCGCGTTACGGACGACTTCCAGGGCCGCTGGCACTTTAATACATCGGTCGCTGCCATCATGGAATTCGTAAACCAACTTTATGGCGCGGAAGATGAAATCAGTGCGGGTAAATTCCCTCCGGCGTTGTTGGCGGACGTTCAGCTCAAGCTCGCCTTGTTGCTGGCGCCATTCGCTCCTTATCTAGCCGCGGAGTTGTGGGAAACACTGGGTGAAACGGAAAATCTCCTGCGTTATCCGTGGCCGGCTTTTGATCCGGCGCTCGCCAGGGAAGACGAAGTCACCTACGCGGTCCAGATCAACGGCAAGCTCCGCAGCCACGTGGTTGCGCCCGCGGACAGCCCGGAAGACTTGGTGCGTGAGCGTGTGCTGGCCGATGAAAAAGTCCGGGCCGCGGTTGATGGCAAGCAGATCGCT
>DATBCN010000796.1:0-4850 GCA_036270475.1 Candidatus Angelobacter sp.
GCTCAGGCCGCCGTGCAGGAATGGTGGCGGGTGGAGGATCGGTTATTTTAAACTCATACTTCACGGAAAATGTGTGGGGCTCGTCGCCACAGCCGTCACAGATTAGTTTCGATTTCTCAACACTGTCTTTTGCTGCCGCCACAAGAATCGGGTGGCCTGCGACCTCGTGAACCGTGATCGATCCATCTGGATGGACGGTGATCTCCAGCACCGCTGGGCCGTAAATATGTGCAATCCTCGCCCATCTGCGGATAAACCGGTTCATGGAACTCCACCCATCGTAAACTGGGCTCCGCTGCCTGTCCGGTCACCCACAATGCCAACAATAAAAGACCTTCTCGCATCGAAATCTACCTGGATACGGAACGTCATATGCCACTGTAACTTGCGGCATATTCCATAGAAAATCGAGTTTCCCTTGGATTTCGTACTTGAGTGTATCTTTTTCCGGACTTAAACATCTCAGAGGCTGGGGCAGGAGTCCGCGCATCGCACGACTGTAGAATAGAGACAGGGTGAAGAGAACATTATGCTGATCAGGAAACCAAGCGACATACCGTCTTCAGAGATCACTCCCAAACCAACGTACCTGAGCCGGCGCAAGTTTATTGCCGGCGCGGTCGCGGCCGGAGCGGCCCTGGCCGGAGGTTTCTATCTGCGCGAACATACGGGTGGCGGCGAGACAGTCCAGGCCGGCGGCGTGAAACTCAGCGGCATCGTGAAAAGCCCGTTCAGCACCTCGGAAACGCCGAACTCTTTCAAGGACATCACCAATTACAACAACTATTACGAGTTCAGCACCGACAAGTACGAGCCTAACGGCCTCTCCAAGAATTTCCGCACGCGGCCGTGGACCGTTTCACTGGATGGCATGGTCAAAAAGCCAAAGCAAGTGGACATTGACACCATCCTGAAGTTGTCACCTCTTGAAGAGCGCATCTACCGCCACCGCTGCGTTGAAGGCTGGTCGATGATTATCCCCTGGGTTGGAATCCCGCTAAGCGCCCTGATCAAACAGGCCGATCCTCTACCCAGTGCAAAGTTTGTCGCTTTCCAGACCGTCTCCGCGCCAGACCAGATGCCAAACCAGAAACGTGACGTGCTGGATTGGCCTTATGTGGAAGGTCTGCGCATGGACGAAGCCATGCATCCGCTTACCATCATCGCCCTGGGACTCTATGATGAAGTGCTGCCCAACGTTGACGGCGCGCCTTTGCGCCTGGTGGTGCCGTGGAAGTACGGTTTCAAAGGCATCAAGGCGATCGTGAAGCTCAGCTTTACTGACAAGCTGCCCCCCACCACATGGAACAAAATGGCCCCGGACGAATATGGTTTCTATTCCAACGTGAACCCGCAGAAGGACCATCCCCGCTGGAGCCAGGCCAGTGAACGCCGGATTGGCGAATTTCGCAAGCGGCCAACCCTTATGTTCAACGGCTACGGTGATCAGGTAGCCGGCCTTTACACCGGACTGGACCTGCAGAAAAACTACTGATGAAGCCGCTGCCGGAAAAATTTGTCCGCGCACTCAAGGTGCCGGTGTTTGCCTGCTGTCTTGTGCCCGCTCTGGTGCTTACATGGAAGGGCTTTCACGATGGGCTGGGCGCAAATCCGATTGACGTCATCACCCGCTCCACCGGCAAGTGGACGCTTACCTTCCTGCTGATCACGCTCAGCGTTACTCCGGTGCGGAAGCTGAGCGGACTGGCCTGGCTGATTAAATTCCGGCGCATGCTGGGGCTGTTTGCATTCTTTTATGGCTCCCTGCACCTGATGACCTATGTCTGGCTCGACAAGTTTTTTGACGTTCATGAGATGCTGCATGACATTGCCAAGCGGCGCTTCATCACCGCCGGAATGACAGCATGGTTCCTTATGCTGCCCCTGGCCATAACCTCAACCGTCGGATGGATTCGCCGCATGGGCGGAAAACGCTGGCAAAAATTGCACCGGCTTATCTATTTCAGTGCTGCGGCAGGAGTGGTCCACTTCATCTGGCTGGTAAAAGCAGACTTGCTCCGTCCGCTCACCTATGGCTCAATTCTGGCGGCCCTTCTTACCTATCGACTTATCGCCTGGCTGCTGGCCCGCGCACGCACCCGCCGTGCCGTCGCCGGACAGGCACTACGTGCCTGACTGCTGCTTCCGTTTGCGGACACAAGTCATGCAAAAGCAAAAGGCGCATCCGTTTAGTTTAGAAGATGCGCCTTTCTTGTTCTTCTACAACCAGTTCTCAGTGAAAGTTGAGCCTGATCTGCGTGGTCTGGGCAATCGGCTGCCCATTAAGCCGCGCCGGTTTGAATTTATACTGCATTACTGAGTCGAACGCTGCATCCTTAAAGATCGGCGGCCCGCTAATGAACTTGGGATTGCTTACTTTGCCGTCTTTATCGACATCAATCTGTACGACCACAACGCCGGTGATGTTGCGTGCCTTGGCAATGGTGGGATAAGTCAGCGCTCCCGTCCTGAGCAGTTGCAAAGGCTCAAGTTGCGATTGCTCAATGGCCGCCGCTGACGGCGTTGAGGACGCTACCGGACGCGCCAGGTTGGATAATGGCGCACCCTGATTGCCGCCCACGCTGAATGATGGCGCGATCTCCGGGGCCGGCTGTACCGTGCTGTCCTGCTGCGCAATTCTGGATGGACCCGATGAAGCCAGGGTCGCTACGGCAGCAGCAGGTTTCTCCGCGGGAGAAGGCTTGTCCGCTACGTTAACCGGAGTGGTCTTGCCGGCTGCTTTCCTGGCGTCGATTTCAGCACCTGGCTTGACTGTTCCCGTTGACGCATTTGCCGTCGCGACGGGTGCGGGCGAAGCCGCAGCGCTGGTTGGCGTTCCGGGTTGAGAGCTGGACGCGGGCTGCCCCGCAACTGGCTGTGCCGGCTGTACATTCGCCGCATTTGGCGCATGCTGCTGTGAAGAGGAACCGGATTTCTGGAACTTCAGGAAGGCAAACGTGGCGCCGGCCGCTATCACCAGGACCGCGACTATGCCAATCAGCATCATCCGGTTGCCCGGCTGCTTGTCTTCCGCTGCCACTGAGTCAAACGTGCCAAAATTCGCGCGTGGCGCAACCTCAGCGCGCTTCTCCGCTTTGGGCGGCGTCGCCAGAGGTACCACTTCAACTGGCATGCTCTTGATAGGCTCTACTTTTGCCACTGCTGGAGCAGCAGCGGCGCGCGAAACCGCCATTGACGGCTTGATAACCACCGCAGGTGCAACCACCGGCGCGGGCACGGCCGCGATTACCGGCTTGGCTGAGACCACCGGCTCCGCGGACCGTTGCGCTTCCGCCTGCGGATTTTCCTCGCGGGCGCGGCGCTCTTTCTGCAGCAGTACGGAAATCTGGTCCGCCATGGTCTTCAATACGGCAACGTGTGTAATGGTAAAAGCATGCGGTGTAGGCGCAAATGCCGCCAATACGCCAACCACACGGCCATCTTCGCGGATGGGCGTCACCACCATGGAACGTATGCCCAGGGCGCGTATGGCTACCGTATCGACGCGTGTGTCGGTCTCGCAATCGTCGCAGCGCAGCTCTTTGCCCGTTTGAATACAGAGGCCGGTAAACGATCCTTCAGTGCGTAACGCAGCGCCTATATCAGGTGCGCTTGCGCCGCTGCGTGCGCGGCAAACAATTTCATCCGCGTTGCCTTCACTCAGAGCAATCGCGACTCCGGAAGCATTGGTGAACGCCTGGGCCCGCTGCGCCACAACCGCCAGATCGTCTGGCGAGGCGCCGCGTCTTTTGCCGGCGGTGCTGTTTGCAGTATCGGAAGCTTGGGTTGCCATTTTTACGCCGTCCCTCAAACTCAATTTGTTTCTTGCTCAATCCGGACTTGTCCGGCAAAAACATCAGTTGTAAAACGCCTGAAGAGACGCGCCGGTTAAGACCGGACGTGCGCGCCTGAGCAAGCGATGAAAAAATCCTGTCCGGCAACTTGCGCCGTAAAACAAGACAGATCTGCTAATCAAAAAAGTTGTGGATCGGGCGAAAAGTCAGACGTGGGCGCTGAATGCCGGCTGCGTCAGGGGGGACTCGCCCTTTCAGGGCAAGGAGACGCGTGCGGCGACGAACTAGCCTGTCTTTTACGGCCAAACCCGCTTTGTTTTATCGCCACCGTTGGCGGTGCTCTGCACGGCCACGGGACGTGCGGCTTCCGTGGAAACCGGCGCTCCGCCTTCCAGGATGCGCGCTGCCACACGCAACGCTTCAATCTCAGCGTTCAAGCCCGAGATCTGCGCCTGGAAAATGGCGATTTGGTTTTCTTTCTCTTTTATCGCATCATATATATTGGTCATCTGTTTTTTAGGGCCTCACGCGCGAATATAGCAACAACTGAACGAATGTCAATCAGTACCCAGGTACATTGGTTCAGTCATACGCCTTATCCCTGACGCATTAGTGCATGCACCTGTGGCCATCGTCCTTTTCGGAATTTGCAGAATAACAGGGATGAAACCCGGTAAAAACCGCCAAAAACCTAAATTTGTTTCACGGGATAAAATAGCCTGCCCCCTCCATTCCCATTATGGTCCACATGATTACCTTCGTAACCCCATTCGGCTGCTACGGGACTTGGCTTTGGCCCACGGACGCAGTCATGCCTGCACGAGTTGCCAGCGGCTCAATGGCACGTTCGCGGGAAAAGACGGGCAGATTCTCAATATTTCAGACTTGCGCCACGGCAAGATAAGCTCAGACTTTACCAATCCCGTGTTCGGTCAGGCGGGTGGTGTGGGACTAGGCGATCCCGCAGGGGTGGATAGCCCGCGGAAACTCCAACTTTCATTCCACGTTGCGTTTCTAACCGCGCACCTGGCACAACCACAAAGGCGGGCCTCCGGG
>DATBCN010000797.1:0-3139 GCA_036270475.1 Candidatus Angelobacter sp.
CGTTGTATGTTGCGGCGTCAGACCTGATTCCCGAAGTAAACAAAGAACCGGGAATCACCATTGCCCTGGCGGTTTTTCTGGGAGTGGGCTTGCTGGTGGTGCTGCAGCATTACTTTCACTAGGAAATTGATTAATTGAGCAGGTTAGATTTGGTAATTGAGTAATTTGGTAATTTGGTAATTGAAAATCAAAACCATTGGCTTGTCTCAGCCGCGACGGACTCAGGGTTCCAATTACCCAATTACCAAATTACTCAATTACCAAATGTCTTCATTCCACCTGCTGCTTCGCCTTGTAGCCATCGCGCGCCACGATGGTGTATTTCACGTCCTTGCCTTTTTCATCTTTCATCTTCAACGGATGCCCAGTATCGTCCACCAGTTCCACCTTGATTTTGCGGAAAGCCCCGTCTTGCGCCGGGTTGGTGGGGTGGTAGGAGATGGCATATTGGTTGCGGATGTTCTGGCCAACGTCAGAGAAAATCTCCCGCAACTGGCCGTCAAAGATCGGCTGATAGGACCTGCCGCCGGTCATCCTGGCGAAGGTCTTCATCTGGTTGTCGCCCTGAAGAAATGTCATGTTGCAGTTGAATTCGGTGATGCCGCAGAGAAACCGCATCAGGCCGTGCGTCTCGGCATAGTTGAGCAACGCCTTGCCCGTGCTCACGGTGTAAATGGCAATGTCTTTTGAAGCCTGGACTTTTTTAAGCGTCTGGTCCAGCGTGTGCTTGCTGAAGCTGTCCCGTCCGCTGCCGATCAGGATGATGTATTTGCGGCCTTCCACATTTTCCAGCCGGTCAATGGTGTCATAGAGCGCGTCAAACATGTTGGTCTCCTGGCTCATGGCCATGCCCGGCTGCAGACTGCCGACTGCGCCCATGATCGCGCGCTTGTCCTGGGTAAAGTCTTCCAATATGTGCGCCTTAAGATCGTAGGAGATCATGGCGATCCAGTCCTCTTTTTTCAAGGTCTGGGCAAACACATACGCGGACTTAATGGAGTCAATCTGAAAACTGTAGAAATACTGGTTGTTGGAGAACTCCACCAGGACCACGGCGGTGATGGGCGCCTGGATCTGATTGAAGCTCGAAATGGTCTGGGGCACATTGTCTTCCAGCACGCGGAAGTATTCTTTCTTTAGCCCAGGGATAAACACGCCTTCCTTGGAGAGCACGCCCACGTCGAGCGTTACCAGTTGCGAGGCCACGCGCATGGAGAAGTTCTCCAGCCCTTCAACTTTCTTGGGACCTTTGGGCGTGTCATCCTTTTTTGGTGCTTCGTCTTTCTTTTTGGGGACGGCGATTGGGCCGATATCGCCCTGCGGCCCTCCGGCTTCCGCCGGCGCATTGGATTGCGGCGACGCACTGGGGCTGGGCGTTGGAGTGGGCTGTTTCTGTCCGGCTTGGGCCTGCGCTGTGGGCGATTGAATCCCCAGGACGCTTATCGCCACCAGTAAAAACACAATCCGCAAGCAGGCGTTCCCCTTAGAAATACGTTGCGGTTCTGCTGCATGTATTAAGAGCATTTCACACTGCCTTTTTATGAGTTTGTACATTAGTATAGATGCACGAACTCAGCTTTTCAGAAGCCATTTTTCCAGTACAGCAGGCTGGGTCCGTAACCGATTGTATTTACAGAATTCAGGTTTGCAGTATGAAAAAAGCCGCCTCGTTGCTGAACGCGCTGTTCATCTTCCTGAGCCTGGGCCATGCCCAGACCCGCACCGCCAGCCAGCCAGCCCAGCCAGAGCCCGCCGCCACCCAGATCATGAAGGTGGACGACGTGCGTCCGGGGATGAAGGGCCTTGGCTATACCGTCTTCCAGGGCACCAAGGTGGAAACCATGGGCGTGGAAGTGCTTGGCGTTCTGCGGAACCTGAACGGTCCCAAGAGTGACGTGGTGCTGGTAAAGCTGACGGGCGATAAAGCCGAGTTTACCGGCGTGGTGGGCGGCATGAGCGGCAGCCCGGTGTATATCGATGGCAAACTGCTGGGCGCGGTGGCATACCGCATTGGGCAGTTTTCCAAGGAGCCGATTGCCGGCGTGACGCCGATCGAGCAGATGCTTGAAATCAATGAGTTTGACCAGAGCGTTCCCCAATCCGGCGCGGCCTCTGCTGCCCGGCAGGCCGGCGCTTCCCGGACGAGCACTCCCGGCGTGCCGGACGCCAATCCAGTCCAAAGTTATGCGCAGTACCTGCAGCCGATTGATGCTCCTTTTGTGTTTAACGGATTCAATGAAGCAGCCATCAAGCAGTTTGCTCCCAGCTTTTCCGCCGCCGGCATTGTGCCGGTAATGGGCGTTGGCTCCGCCAGCAAGGAAAAGCAGCCTGAACCACTGCTTCCCGGCTCCGCCGTAAGCGCCATCCTGGTGCGCGGCGATATGGACGTGGCCGCAACCTGCACCGTGACTTACATGGACAAAGAACACCTGCTGGCCTGCGGCCATCCGCTGATGCAGTTTGGCATGGTGGAAATGCCCATGACCAAGGCCAATGTAGTGGCCACGCTGGCCTCACCGCTGAATGCTTTCAAGATCATCAACACCACTGAGGCCGTGGGCGCGTTTGTGCAGGACCGCCACACCGGCATTCTGGGCCGGTTTGATCGCGAGCCCAGGATGATTCCGGTAACGCTGAACATCCACGGCGCAAGCGGCCCGCGGGAGTATCACTATGAAGTCCTGAACAACGCAAAACTTACGCCGCTGATGATGATGACCACTGTCTACAACGCGCTGATGGGCATGAACCAATACGGTGAAGAGACCACCTACCGGATGAAGGGCAGCATTCATGTGAATGGGTTCACCGATGTCCGCATGACGAATATGTTTTCTCCGGTTGACGCCACACCCACTGCATATGCCGTGGCCATGGCGCTGGGCGACCATTTTGGCCGCATTTATGACAATCCTTTTGAAGCTCCTACCGTGGGCGGCGTGACGCTTGAATTTGATCTGGAGCATGAACGCCGCTCCGCCGTGCTGGAAAGCGCGCGCACGGACGTGACGGAAGCTCGTCCGGGCGATGAGATCACGATTGAAGCAGTGCTGCGGCCCTACCGTGGCGACCGCATTGTGCGCCGCATCCCAGTGCGCGTGCCCACTTCCGCGCCGAAAGGTTCGCTGCGCATTCTGGT
>DATBCN010000798.1:0-1665 GCA_036270475.1 Candidatus Angelobacter sp.
TAGAGAAAGTTTTCTAGCGGCTCAAGCCCAAAATTTTCCAGAGCAAACTCTTCGCTCAATGGATCGCTTTCTGGCGAAGGTTCCGTGCCGTCAGAGCATGAATGAAAATAGCCCGGCAGGAACCGCTGGGTAAGGGTGGCCAAGCAAACAGAGTCCCGGCAGGGGATTGAAGCTTGCCTTCATCCGGCTGATGCAAAAATGGCCCTCGCAAAACGCGAGGATTTGAGCGTCGCCTGGCGCGACCACACGTTAAAACCACACATCGCCCTGAGGTGCCGGGGTTCAATAAGAAGCCAAGCGCCGTTAGGTGCGGCACATTCTCTGCGATGCCACCCCTTCATTCATGCCGTGCCATCCTTAAAAAAACATGTAACGGTTTTGTCGCTGCCCTCACTACCTCATTTAAGCACTATTAGCGGTCGTAGTCAGGCCCCAGGTAATCTCCGCAGCGACGGAAGATTGGAAGAGAAGATTGGAAGATTGCATATGAAAAGACTTGGCCTTTGTATAGTGATAATCGGGCCCCTGCTTTTGCTGCTGACCGGCTGCGCGGACCATGTTGCCGCCACGGGAAAAGACGATAAGGACCCCACCTTCAAGGGCACTCAATCGGAAACCGCTTCGGCAGTCTCATACAGCAAGGGCGGCTACATCTTTCTGGCCACTTACAATGACGATACTGAAGACGGCAAGAT
This sequence comes from Candidatus Angelobacter sp., assembly GCA_036270475.1. Classification (GTDB taxonomy): domain Bacteria; phylum Acidobacteriota; class Terriglobia; order Terriglobales; family Acidobacteriaceae; genus Angelobacter. The sequence goes on from DATBCN010000798.1 coordinate 696, forward strand.
CACTTACACCAGCAATGATCGAGTGGTATTTCCCGGTGCAAGTTTGCTGGGGTGGTCATACTCAAAGGACCGCGGCCTTACCTGGACATACGGCGGCAAGGTAAAGCCGCCCAAGGGCATTGCGGCGCTGTGGGGCGACCCGTCGATTGTGGTTTCGCGGACAAATTACAGCCAGGTTTACATCGCTTCGCTGGCCATCGCGGACTCCAAAATTCCCGCCACCGGACACCACGGCTGGCTCGACGATGGCACCATCACCGGCGCGTGTATCGCCCGCTCGGATGATGGCGGCATCCATTTTGGCATCCAATCGTGCGTTTCCGCGGATGGTGATTTCTATGACGGCAGCTCAATGGCCGCGGGATACGGCAGCGATCCCAGGATCTTTGCCGCGTTCCGCGACGTCCCCAAGAACCGCATTGACGTGTGGGCCAGCCCTGACGGAGTTGCGCCATTTGTAAAACTTGGTGATCCGTTCCCCGGCATGTCCATGATCTCCCATCCCCGGCTGGCTTACGACCAGGCAAACGGCGACCTTCTGGCGGCGGCCATCGATAGCAACCAATTCATCTTTATGAACCGTTTGGTTGGCAATACCTGGCAAAAGCCGGTGCTGGCCAGCAATGCCACAACCCGAATCGATATCAATGTTGGCAGCCAAACCATCCGGATGGCCTACGGTTTTTCCTTTGACGTTGGCGCGCCGTCAGTCACGGAGCTGGACAACGGCGGCACCGTTGTACATGACGACGCTATTCGCATGCTTTACACCACGCGCGATGCGCAGACGCAGCGGCTTTATGTCCGCGGCAGCGCCTGCCGCGCCGATCTTGTAAACTGCCACGACGTGCCGCAGTGGGGCACCACGCCGGGAAACCTGTACACGCCCAGAGACCAATGGAACCCTACGGTGACCGCGTGGGCGGGATTTTTCGGGTTGCCGCCGGAGTGGAAAGCCACCTATCAAACT
>DATBCN010000799.1:0-1870 GCA_036270475.1 Candidatus Angelobacter sp.
GGGATATCTGAGCGTGGGCAGCGACATTGGCGGATCGGTCCGCGTCCCTGCGCATTTCTGCGGACTCTTTAGCCACAAGCCGACGCTCGACCTGGTGAGCCTGCAGGGCCACATTCCTGGCGGCAATCCTGGGCTGCCGGATTTCTCCACGCTTCTAGCCGTCGGCGGACCGCTGGCTCGCAGCGCTTCTGATCTGCTGGCCGCATTGAAAGTTCTTGGCGGTCCAACAGGCTGGGATGCCAAAGCATGGAAGTGGCAGATGCCTGAGCCTCGCGCGCGCAGCATAAAAGATTTCCGCGTGGGCTATGTAATCGACGATCCAATAGCGCCGCCAACGCCGGAAGTAAAAGCCTTGCTGGAAAACACGCTTGAGCGGCTTGGCCGCGCCGGCGCAAAAATGAAACCGGGATGGCCCGAAGGCCTGAAGCCTGCGGAACTGCTAGCCAATTACACGTTCATGCTGGAAGCTTTCCTCTATAGCACCGCGCCTCCGGAGGAACAGGAGCGCCAGCGCAAGGCATTTCCAGACTTAATGGCGGCAAAGAACTCCGGCTCGCTCAGCTCATTTGCGGACTGGCAACGGCAGAACCTTCGCAGGCTGGCATACCGCGCGCAATGGCAGGGATATTTCAATCAAGTTGATGTCTTTCTCTCTCCTGTGGCTTTCACCGCGGCATTCCCCCACGACCACAGCGAGCCGCAGGACCATCGCACCATCGCCACTTCCGCTGGCCCGCGCCATTACATGGATATGCTCAACTGGATTGCTCCGGCAACGCTTACCGGGTGTCCAGCTACGGTGGCTCCGGTTGGCCGGACGCCACAGGGGATTCCTGTGGGAATCCAGATCATGGGGCCATTCTGGGAAGATGCAACGCCAATCACGTTCGCTGATTTGCTGGCGAAGGAGGTTGGCGGTTTTGTTCCGCCGCCGGGCTATGGGGAGTAAACAGCATGCCCTCCACGAATGCTAAAATCTTGATTGTGCGCACAAAATTCCTGCAAACCATCGTGCTGCTCGGAGTTCTTATACAAGCTCGCGGGCAATCCGCATCGCGCCCTGACGTGCCGGAAAAAATCAAAGCGCCCGCAGGCGAAGAAGTCGTCTTGCTGGCACATGCCTCGGGGTCGCAGATATACATCTGCCAGCAGGGAGCGGACAGCAAATATGCCTGGACACTGAAAGCGCCGGAAGCAGCGCTTCATGATCAGAGCGGAGCAGTGATCGGTAAGCACTATGCCGGACCAACATGGAAGCACAACGACGGAAGCGAAGTGGCGGGTAAAGCCGCGGCCAAGGTGGATTCGCCCGATGCGAACGCGATACCCTGGCTGCTCGTAAACGTGGTGAGTCATTCAGGCGAAGGCGTGCTCAGCCATGTCACCAGCATCCAGCGCATCAACACCCACGCCGGACAACCTCCGGCGGCAACCGAGTGCAACGCCGCAAAACTGAACGCCGAAGTAAAGAGCAGCTATACGGCTGACTATTACTTCTACGCGCCCGCAAAATAAATTGGTGGCCGGACGCCCCCTCGGCCACCATTTGCTCACCCGTCAAAATTTGTTCAACGTCGATTGCTCATCCAATCAATGCTGCGCGATATACCCGTGCTCCACGCCGGCATTGTCAAAGAAATCGCCCACGATCACGCCTTCAACATTAATGCCGTTTCCGTCCGTTGATGATGCGCCGGGAAAGTTGATCTGGGTAAAATGTCCGGAGCGATCAAAGAAGCCGTGGCCTGCGCCCGCGGCATCGGTAAAACTGCCGACGATAAATCCCAGAACGTTCACGCCAAAGGCCACTGAGTTCGCCGCTCCCGGAGGATCAAGCTGGGTGAAGATCCCACGGATGCGCGTGAATGCA
>DATBCN010000800.1:0-3473 GCA_036270475.1 Candidatus Angelobacter sp.
CCGTGGCCGTAAAATTGATGGTGGTTGTAATCGGCGTACCCACTGCCGGCCCGCCTCCACCCGGCGCTGCCGTCGAGAGCACCAGGTCCAGGTTGTGTGGAACGTCAACGTTATAAGTGCCGTTGGCCACCAGCGTCTGTGAAGTGGTGGTCAGCGTCACGGCGTCAATCTTGTAGCTGAAGCCCGTAGGCGCCACCGAAGCCAGGTTCGCGGCCAGCGTGTATCCAGTGCTGGTCAAGCCGCCCTGGAAGACGTTCACATCAAAAATCGTGCGGACAGTAAAGCTTCCCGCGCCGACCACAGGGCGGGTCACGCCTGCCGAGAGCGGCCCAAAGGCCGAGACCACGCCAAAATTCGCGCTCACTGCTGATGTCCCTGAAGCGCCCAACGCCACGCCCGCAGGATCGCTATCAAAGATCAGTGCAATCCCGTTTTTGTTGACCAGCGTGGCGTTGATGAAGCCGGTGGCGGTGGTCTGGGCTTCCATCCCCAGGCCAGCCAGCGCCAGCACCATCAGCGCTGCCCCCCGAACCACCGACTTGTAATTTCTCAGCATCACAAACACCTAATTGGCCGTGGCCAGGAACGTAATGGTTTCCAGCAATGTCTGGGTTGGCACGTTGTTTCTCACCTGCACCTGCAGCGTCTTGGTCACCGGCGTTGCGTAGTTATCTGCGGCATCCAGCGCGGTAAAGCCGGTGGTAGTCAAAGTCACGTTATTAATCAGCCAGATCACTCCTGCGGGCGGCACGGTTGAGATCTCCGCCGCCAGCCGGTAATTCGGGCTGCTGGAATTCGATTTGCTCACCACCACATCAAACGCGCTTGCCACCTGATAAAACGAAGCGCCAATGTGCTGGTAATCCACGCACGTCGATGTATGAAAGCTTCCCGGGAAGGCGGCCACGCCCATATCCAGGCCAACATTATTGGTTCCCGCATTGCTCAGCGGACAGAAGCCGACTGTCCCTACGGCCGGGTTGTTCTGAAAAATCAGGGTGATCGATGACTGCACCGTCATGGTGATGGTCAACTGGCCGGAACTGGTTTGCGCACCGGCGCTGGATGCAAGAAGGCAGAGAACGCCGCCCAGCATGAGCAACGCTTTCCATCCGCCGAATTGGAACCTATGATCCATCAAAAATCCATTGCCGACCCGGAGTACAGTGCTGAACGGCCTTGAGTACAGTGGTCTTTGGTGATGACAAAAGTTTAAGCTGGGCCGGGGAACCAGCAAACAGTACTTCAGTCACCACGGATACCTTAAGGAAACACTTTAGTTTTGAAGGGGACACCAAAGGCCGGGCCATGGTAGCTTTTGCCCGGACAGGTGTCTATAAGGTATTGCTTGCATTTGTACCGTAATAGTAATCGTGGGCGGGAGAACGATTAGGGCCGCGAAAGGCGTATTTTCAGCGGTTTGGAGCGGCAACAGAATCAATGGTCTGTTTTTCCATCCAGCAGCTCCAGGGCGTGCGGCAAAATTCCAATCACTGCCTGTAATGATTCCACGGCGGCGGCGGGGCTTCCCGGCAGGTTCAGCAACAAGGTCTTTCCGCGCGCGCCGCAAACGCCCCGGCTGAGCGCCGCGAAGGGAGTCTTCTTTGCGCCTTCCAGACGCATCTTCTCTTCCACGCCAATAATCCGGCGCTCAATCACGCTCAGCGTTGCTTCGGGCGTAATATCCCGGGCGGCAATGCCGGTGCCGCCTGTAGTCACCACCAGGCGCGTCAATTCGCTGCATTCGATCAGCCGGGCTGCAATCACGTCCTTTTCATCAGGCAGCACGGATGCATGGACCACCTTGAACCCCGCGGCCTCAAGCTCGCGCACAACCGCCGGCCCGGAAACATCTTGCCGCTTTCCAATGTAGGATGAATCGCTGATGGTGAGCACGGCGGCGGTTTTGGCGGAAGAGGAGTTCACCGGCATTTTCTACGATTCCAGCACGTTTTCTTCAGTATCACGGCTGGATTCATCCAGCATGCGCAACCCTTCTAGCAAAAGTCCCTGCGTGGATTGTGTAATGGTTTGCTCGCTGCTGCTGCCGGCAAAGTCGATTTCAAAAGCGCCGCCCGTCCAAGTGAGCACTTTGTAGACCGCGGGATCGCCCTTCAGGTCGCCATAGAGAGCATGGTTGATCTGGCCGTCAGTAAAATACATCTTGCATTTGTCGCCGTTATTGCTGAGCGTAAGGGCGCAGGTCTTGCGGCCCATATCCAGCGATTGCAGCAGGTCCAGCACATTCATCTGGGCCAGGCTGCCGCGCAGCACTGATTCACCCGGGGCCTCGCGCGCCATTTTCTCCAATGAGATCTTGTCTACGACCTTCTTGATCTTGGCTGCGGCTTCTTTCAGGAAGAACGGCTTTTCAATAAAATCTTCCACCGTGTCCTGGATGGCTTTCAGCTTCTCATTGATGTCGGTCTTGCTGGCCATGAGCATCACTGGGATGCCGGCGCTGGCATTGCGGCTCTTGATCTTTTGCAGCAACTGGCGTCCATCCATGCCGTTCATGGCGTAGTCAGCGATGATGAGGTCAGGCTTGTCTTCAATCGCTTTCAGCAGCGCATCGGCCGCGTCCGCCACGGTTTGCACGGTGGAGAAATGGGCAAGGACCTGCCGCAACATTTCCAGAATCATGGGATTGTCGTCGACCAGCAGGACCTTGATGTTGCTCGGCATGGAACCTATTTCTTCAGGTGGTTGGTGGAGCGTCCGCGCAGGTACTCGCCGCTCTTCCCGCCTGATTTACGCTCTAAAACTATTTCACGGACAGTAATGCCTTTATCCAGGGCTTTGCACATGTCATACACCGTGAGCGCGGCGACGGTAGCTGCCACCAGCGCCTCCATCTCCACTCCGGTGGGGGCGGTTGTGGCGGCTTTGGAGTAGACCTGCACGCCATTTTCGCATACCTCGGTAGTCACATCAATGAAGGAGAGAGGCAGCGGATGGCACATTGGTATCAGGTCACTGGTACGTTTGGCTGCGGAAATTCCCGCAAATCTCGCCACTTCCAGCGGGTCCCCTTTGGGATTATGCGGCAACGCTTTCAGCACTTCCGGCGACATCTCCACGAACGCCGAGGCTTCCGCCTCGCGCCGAGTCGCCGATTTTGCCGACACATCCACCATCGTTGCACGGCCAGCGGCGTCATAGTGCGAAAGCTTGCCGCCGGAGGCTTTGCGATCTCTTGTGTCTTTTCGGATTAACGTTTTCTTTTTCATCGTCCGTTGCAAGTCAGAACCAAATCTATTTATGACGAACCGCATCCACTCCTTGCCATTCTGAGCGGCACCGAGCGCCACCAAGGCGTGAGGTGAAGTCGAAGAACCCCGGCAAGCTTCCCTTTGCGATACAGCATCAGGGAGTTCTCACGAAATTCGCAAAAGCCGCCCATTTCGGTGATTGGGAGATTTAGCGCACCACCACCGTGACCATCTCATCCTTTGCCAATTTCTCCCGGTCCG
>DATBCN010000801.1:0-7483 GCA_036270475.1 Candidatus Angelobacter sp.
CTTTAGGATCATCCAATATGTAGGATCATCCTATATGCTTTTTCCGAATGGAAGCATCCATTTCTGGCTACGTCCAACATCCAGTTCGGGGATCCAACCAACATTTTGGATATGTCTATTTAGGGACCGCTTTTGGAAGTCCTCTCGAACCAAAACTCGTCGTTTGGCCCTACTTTAAATTCCATGAACGGATTTAGACGTGGCCGTCCGGATAAGGTTTATCAGCAGCCGAATCTCTTTTGGATATTTTTGTCAGGCCACCTTTTGTTTTAAGCGGATTTTGTCGAAGGGCATTTTGCCAAAGCGCATTCTTGATGAAGGCCATTCTGATGGGTGTTCTTGTATTCCCTTTTTTTGACAGCTTCTTTCCGCCGCTGCTACTATCGATAGGCAGTCCGGTAACGGCTCACACCGTTCAATTTTTCCTCAATAGCGTCCCCGTCGTCTAGCCCGGCCTAGGACATCGCCCTTTCACGGCGGTAACACGGGTTCAAATCCCGTCGGGGACGCCAACAATCCAAAGGACTTGCAGGAAATGTTGGTTTTCGGTCATGGTCCAGTTAGGCCGACGCCTTTTCTGCCGCTCTTCCTTGTCCATGACCATCTTCACCAGTTTGCTTTGGGTTTCGCGCTTCTACGGGCTTACAGCCTGCATATAAACGTCAGTGACCTTCAGGCTGGCATGACGCAATAATTCCTGGACGACCTTCGGATTTTCTCCATTGGCATTCAGGAGCGTTCCAAAAGTGTGGCGGAATGTGTGATAGGAGACCTGCTTGCTGATCCCCGATCGTTTCAGAGCCGGCTTGCCGTAACAGCGCCAGAGTGCCCCCGGCCAATAAGGCTGCCTGCCGGTTACGTGCGGCGAGGCAAACATCCAATTCGCCCGAATCCTTATGACAGGAAATTTTCTTCCAAGCCTGTAAGGATTCTGCCAGTTGAGTGTCTACTGCGGTTCCAGAGTTGCTGTATCCTTCTCGGGGTGGAGCAGCGCTTCCGCCCACTCGCGTTCGTCGTGATTTCCGTCAGAATTTCAACACATATTGGGGATTTGTACAATCGGGAGTTGGATAGCGAAAGGGCTAGTACCTAGGTTATGGAAGTTTTTCTGCGGCACGGCTGAAGCCGTGACCTTTCAAAGCAATTTATGACGTGGGCTTGACGGTATCACTACTCTCCCCTCAGTGCCTCCACGGGATCAACGACTGCCGAGCGCCGCGAAGGCACATAGCTCGCCAGCCAGGAGAGCACCACAAGAGCGAGCGATACGGCAACGTAGGTAGCAACATCGAGAGGGCTCACGCCAAAAAGCAAGGAAGTAAGCAGGCGCATGGTGGCAAAGGCCGCGATCAGCCCGCAGACCACGCCAATGCCGGTAAGCACCATGCCCTGGCGAACGAACAGGCCGGTCAACTCATTGGGCTGAGCGCCGAGGGCCATGCGGATGCCGATCTCGCGGCGGCGTTGCGAAACCGAATAGGCAATCACGCCGTAAATGCCAACCACTCCGAGCAGCAGGGCAATGGCGCTGGCCACGCCCAGCATCATGAGAGTAAAAGAAGTGCGGGCCATGGAGCCGCGGTAAAAATAATCCACCGTCCTGACATTGCCAAAGGTGAGGTTAGGGTCCACGGACCATACGCTCTGGCGCACGTTTTTCATCAGCGTTTCAGTTCCGGCGGCCGGCGAGCGGAGGACCACTGACAAGCCGCGCTCAACATACAGGGGTTCGCTGTCATATTTTCCCATCATGATGGGCCAATAGACGCTTTTTGATGGCTCTTTATTTACGCCATCATCGTAAACGTTGGCGACAACGCCGGCGACTTCGCGCCAATCGTCCTCGGTTTTTGAGCGGAAGCGTTTTCCCAGGGCGTTGGCGGGGCTTTGCCACAGTTCGCGCGCCAGCGAGTCAGAGATCAGGGCCACAGGAGTTTTGTTGTAGAGATCAGTCCAGGTCAAGTCGCGTCCGGCGACCAGAGGGGTGCCCATGGTGGCGAGAAAGCCAGGAGAGATGTATTTGAAACGGCGCAGGGCATTGATCTCACCGGGTTTGTACGTCCGGTCCTGGGCAAAAATGGGATCGATGCTGTTTTTGCCGTCCATTGGAATGGTGCTGGCCAGTCCCACTGAGGACACTCCCGGAATGGCCCCAACCTTATGGAGAATCTCTTCATAGGCGCGAACCACGCGTTCGTCGTCGGCAATTTCAGTTTTGGGAATGTTCAGGGCAAAGGTCTGGATCTCCGCAGGCTTTTCGAATCCGGGCTGGATCCTGGTCAAGGCCATGAATGTCCGGGCCATGAGGCCGGAGCAAATCAACAGCACCAGCGCCAGCGCCACCTGTACCACAACCAACACGCTGCGTGCGCGATTTTGACTGCGGCTTTGGCTCAGGCCGCGCGCTCCTTCACGCAACGCCGTGACCAGCCGCGCGCCGCCATACTTGAAGACCGGAATGCAGCCCAGCAGTACGCTGGCCAGCAGCGCAACCACAAAAGTAAAGAGCAGCACCGGGCCATCAATGCCGATTTCATTGATGCGTGGCAAGCCTTTGGGCGCCATTGCAACCAGAACGCGCAAGATGGCGTAGGCCAGACCGAGCCCAAATAAGCTGCCCAGCAAGCCGAGAAATACGCTTTCAAACAAAAGCTCTGAAGCAATGCGGCTCCATCGCGCACCCAGGGCGGCGCAGATGGCCAGCTCCTGGCGGCGGGCTTCCACGCGCACAAGCACCAGGTTGGCCACATTGGCGCAGGCTATCAGCAGGACCATGCCGATGGACCCCATTAAGACCCAAAGCGTATTGCCTACATCGCCAATGACTTTGTTTTTCAGCGGTTTGATGTTGGGCTCAAAATGGGCTTCTTCATACATTTTGGGGCTGAACCCCGGAGGCATGGGGAACGAATTGCCAACGATGGGCAGCATGCGCGCTTCGTCAGCGCTGGCCTGCTCAATGGTTACGTTTGGTTTCAGCCGGGCAATGGTGGGATAGCTGAACTCGCCCAGCATGGTTTTGCTGCGGTCGAATTGAAAGGGGACCAGCAGCGCCGGATCTTCCTGGTCCATGAAGTGGAAGTTCTGCGCCAGCACGCCGATGATGACGCGCGGCTTGCCGTCCACGGTAATAGTCTTGCCCTCAACGTCCCTCTTGCCCCCGAATTTACGCTGCCAGTATCCATACATGAGCATGGCGGTGTCGGCTGCGCCGGGAGAATCGTCCTGGTGGGTGAAGGCGCGTCCCAGCGCCGGGGTTGCTCCCAGAAGAGGAAGGATGGCGTCCGTTACCCGCATGCCCCGCACCTGTTCCGGTTCGGCAATGCCAGTCACACTGACCGGATCGCTCCGCATCATGCCGACATCCTGGAAAGAGGTGTTCTGTTCGCGGAAGATGAAGTAGGTACACGGGCCGCCGGGCAATTCCTTGAAGCCGACTTTAGGCACGGCCTCGGCAACGCTCACCAGCCGTTCAGAATCAGGATAAGGCAGAGGCTTGAGCAGGATGCCTTCAAGCACGCTGAATACAACGGTGTTGGCGCCGACTGCCGCGGCCAACGTGACCAGGGTGACAATGGTAAATAACGGGGTACGAGCCAATCTGCGCACAACCTGCTTGAGCTGTGTCCTGAAGAAGTGCATGAGCTTGCTCTCTCTGCCGGCCATCTATCAAAGCGGCATACCATGCAAGCATGGTCGTTCACTCGTACAAAAAAAAGCGGGCTGGCGGGGAAATTGTAACATCTGCGGAAAGGTGGCTGGTAAAACGGGGGTGCGAGGAACGCCGGGGCAAAAGTGCGGGTAATCCGTTCCGTAATGGCACTACCCGATTGAAGATCGGAGCGTGACATGTTCATCCTGCGAAGATGAAAATGGATGGGCATAAAGTTTGGCTGCTTTATGCCCATGTGAGTGGCTAATATTTCAGGCTGTTTTTCATTCAGGCTGTTTTGGTCAACACATAACACACGTCCGCGAGCGAGGGGGAAGCTCCACTCGATGAAGCGTAACCTGCCAGCGGCTGCGCCGCACCTCTCAGGACGCGGCCCGTAACGTTCTGCGTGACGGTCTTTCCGGCGTTGGAGATGGTGAATGTGGAGTTATTGGTTTCCGTTGCGCCATTAGGAAAGGAGCGGGTTTGCTGCCAGACCCATTGGCCGCTGGTGTTTTTCGAGATAAAGGCCACTTCGGTGGTCCCATCGGAGTCGACGGATGTTTGCTTGATGGCGCCGGAGGCGCTGTCCCAAACGGCGGTCCATTGCATGGTCAGATCGCCGGTAGGATTGAAAACGGGCATGTCACACTGGGCGCTCAAAGCGGTTTGTCCCGATGCCCAGCTAATCGTATGGTTTCCGCTCGCGACCACGGTCTTTCCGCCATCGCCGGGAGTTGCGCCTTGTATAGACCATGAGCCAACCCAAAGATTTCCCCATTCCGACAGGTTATCGGTTGTAGTTGCCATTGCTGAACTCTAACTTTCTTCCGCGTCTCAAAACACGGCTTGATGTCCGGCCACACCCGACGCTCAAGGCGCCATTTTGTAATTTGGTTTCCAGGAGTGTCTGGTTCCGGTGAACTTGTTGGTTGCTGTACTTCCTCCACCGGTTGTGAAGACTGCTACAGGTTGGCCGCGGGCCAAAAATTTGGCGGGCGACTTTTTTCTATTTCGAAATTGCCATCAATCTGGCTGCCGCGGAAGCCATGTTTGTAACCGGGCTTTCCGCGGCATGGCCAGAAAACTAGAAACGCCGGACTGATGCAGCGTGCATGATGTATTTGCAGGCAGGCTGGGCGATCAGCCAATACGCGTCAAGACATGGCCTTTGTTCGGCAAAGGCACGCCGGCCAGAACACGATTGGAAACGTTGTGGAAAGCGCTATTCCCGCCGTTGCCAAAATTGAAGCTGGCAATATTGGTCTCCTGCGTGCCGTCGGCAAAAGTGCGAGTTTGCCGCCAGGCCCACTGGCCGCTGGCTACCTTGGTGATGAAGGTAACTTCAGTGCTTCCGTCGTCAAAGGACTCGGTTTGTTTGATCATGCCAGTGGCAGGGTCGGCCACGGTAACGGCGTGACCCACAAGCAGGGTGCCCCCACCTCCGGGAGTCTGATTGTCCGTTGCCAGTGCTTTGCCGCCGGGCATCCAGGAAATTGAAATGGTCCCCTGTTCCCCGGGCGTGGGGCCGGTCAACGCCCATTTGCCAACCATAAGTTGGGCCCATTCCGCAAAGTGTTGTGAAGCTACGGCTCCCGCCAGAATTTGTGCTTCTGCCATTACTATCTCCTCTTTCTTGCCGTGTGTATTTCACTACGGTCGGAACAAACCGGCGGCGTGCGGCCTTTGGCGGATGTGCCAAGCGCCTGCGCGGAAAACCGCCTGCCACCGGCAGGTTTAAACGTGGCTGTATTGCTTCTCCCGCAGTATGCATGGAGCATTACAGGTTTTTCGCCAGCCCATCCGCGGGCAGGTTTGTCTTGCTATTTCGAACTGCCGCTTCCGGGCCGTTGCTTCGCAACTTAAGCGATGCCGTCGCCATTGATAAAGTGGCAGCACATTTCCGTATTTATGTACATCAGACGCGTTGCTACGGCGGATTTGCGGAAAGTCGCGGCGCTTGCGGGCGTATAGTTTCTTTTTGGGGGTATGTTTTAGTATTTTGGCACTATGTGAGCATGGTGGATATGCGACCTCAAAATCGCGGGGCGGAACTGAAAGACATGGCTGAATTTACCGGACAGGGGAATTTCTTGAGGATGCCGCGAAAGTTTTTGGTCCTGCTGATGCTGATGGCTTTTCTGGCTTCGCCCGCCGCCGGGTTTGATACTTTTTGGCACAACGAAGCCATGCGCAAGGTGGGCGACGAATTCAGCTTTAGTGAAGATGCGCGCAAGATCATGCAGTTGGGCAACTTCTCACCGGACTTTTTTGGGCCGGTGGCTGAGTTCGCGGGCAATGGTCTGCCGGGCAAAGGCATGGAGGGACTGAACCAGTATCTGGCGAAGAACGCGCAGGACCGCGCCGCGGCAATTTTTCTCCATTTCGACAATCTGAATGGCGAACTGGACCGCAATTCAAAATTCGATTTCATCTTTACCCGGCTGTTGCAGAACACGCAGGCCGCGCTGGCGGCATACTACAAACAGACTGACGCCGACGAGCGCACGCGTAAGGTAATGGTGCTGATCACGCTGGGAGCGTCGCTGCACGCCGTCCAGGATTTTTACAGCCACTCAAACTGGGTCCACCAGGATTTTGACGGAACGAAAGTGAAGCTGGTGCCGCTGCCTGGCGGCGGACATCGCGCACCAACCTGGTTTGAGTTTCGCGGCCAGTCCGGCGAACCTGACCAATGGCCGTTTCTGGTGAAAACCGGGACCTATCCTCCGGTGGCGGACTCAGTGGGCACGCATACGCACATGAACCACGATAATTCCCGCCTGATCTACAAGGAATATGAAACCGCGGGGCAGCCGCTTTTGTCTCAGGCGCATTATCACACTGCCGGGGCCGTGCCGGCGCTGGAGCAGGATGCGGCGTCAGTGACGGCGCACCAGCAATTTGCGTTTAACACCGCCGTGGCCGCGAGCACCGAATGGGTGAGAAAGGTTAAAGAGAATGCCGAGGCCAAAGTGGCAATCGAGTTTGCCCAGGGCTGGCAGTTAAAGCTGAAAGAACCGAAGCTGGCGAAGGAATTGGAGGCCGGACTGGCAACCCAGCTCGCGCTTTCCTGCGCCGCCGGAAAATGGGACGGCGAAGATCCGCCGGGCGATCGCGGCGTTCTATGCAAGACCGTGCTGGACAAAGCCATCAGCGCAACGTCAAGCTCGGCGGGCGCACGGCTACAGGCGCTGATCATTGGGCTGGCCACTCGCGCTGCTTTTCCTTATGCGCTCAAATACACAGGGAAATTCTGGGAAGTGCATGGGCAATACCATCTGCTGGATAAGCTGACAGCCGGCATCGCCGCGGAAAATGGGCATTACAGTTTGCAGAAGTGATTTTGCACCCCCAGGGGTGAGGCGATTTCAAAAATTTGAATTTGGTGCGAAAGGGGGGACTCGAACCCCCACGCCTTGCGGCGCCAGATCCTAAGTCTGGTGCGTCTGCCAATTCCGCCACTTTCGCACGCGTGAGCAGCTTGTATTGTAAATCTTCCGGCACGTGAAGTGGTGATGAGGCTTGTCCTGGTGTTGAGAATACGACCCACTGCACGGATGGTTGAAACCATTGCATTTATAAGGGGAAAAGCTGGCAGAACTAATACGGTCTCTTGTTGTACCATGTGCGCATGAAATCCCGTTTGTTGCTGACCATATGCCTTGCTGTGTCCGCCACTGCGCAGACCACGTCCGATAATGTAAAACCCGCCACCCCCGTCGCCAGGGAGAACGCGGCTGCTGCCGGCGCACAGACCACCGCCGACAATGCCAAGCCTGCCGTGCCGCCCGCGGCCAGCAGCGCTGCTTCCGTTGCCGCTCCGGATCC
>DATBCN010000802.1:0-1732 GCA_036270475.1 Candidatus Angelobacter sp.
CAGGCAGAAACCGCCGATGAAAAGCCGGGCCATCCAGGTACGGCCATTGCCTTTGGCCACCAAGGAGAGCAGCAACGCGATAAACCACATGAATAAGGCAAGCTTAAGAATCACTGACGCGGATTATACAACCATCAAGCGGGACAATCTGCTTGCAAGCGAAAGCAGGACAAGACGTGACGCGCCACCGCTGACGGAGCTCTTCTACTCGCTCTGCAGAGCCCAGGTTTTGCCGCCGTCAGCGCTTGACCAAAGCTGATTGTCAGAGGTTTTGACCTGGATATTCAAAGTGCCGGCGAGGATATTCACGATTGTTCCCGTGGCTGCATCGCCCAGCCTAACAATCTCCCAGGCAGAGCCGCCGTCACGTGAATGGATGAGGAATGCGCTGTTTCCTCCGGCCCAGACATCATTGCCGCGGGCGTTCACAAAGGAGAATTGAACGCTGGCCACCGGATAAGCGTCTTCCCATTGCGAGGGGCTGGATGACTTGATCAGCTTGCCGCCAGCCACTTTCCACGCCGTAGGCGTAGATTCACGGGCCCGGTTGCTGTAAACCGCCAGCGCGTCATTGCCAAGAGCGCCAGAGCTGGCCAAGCTGCCGCCTTCAGATTTTTCCGGGGCCGCCGCGACTTCAGTAGGTTGGCTTTTTGCCAGAGCAGAGCTGAACATGCCGGGTGCTCCCATGGCGCTGTCACTCACGGCGCCGCCACGGATGATTGGCGTGATGCTGCGCAGATGCAACGAATGCGCGCCCGCTGTGACGATTTTGCAAACCGTGCAACCGAAGTGTTGTGGCGGCGGGACTGGCGTTAAAAGACTTACATTCGGTTTAGCTGACGTGTTTGGGGGGATGTCAGCAAAAGCGGGCATCTTGGTTTTGCCAGCGATAAACCCGTTATTCACTAAGGGTTGGGGCTGTGGAGCGGAAGGAATGTCCTTGTCGGCCTGGCCATCCACGCCCACGCCTTCATTGCCGTTGGCCGCGAAAAAGTTGGTATTGACGTAGTCTTTTTTCAAGCTGGCGGTAAACACCGGCGCCTTTGCCGCAGGAACAGAAGAGGAAACCGATAATCCGGCAAGAGTCTTCATGTCGGCGGGTTCATCACGCCGTCCGCGGACTTGCAGTTCTTTGGAGGGTGCGGCCCGATCGGCCAGTGACGGTGCTGCTGCCGCTGCGGTTGCAGACCGGGTTTCCACGGTCTGAGCGGACGCCGATTTATTTGCGTCAGAAGAAGCGGCAGAAGAAGACGTGGCGGGCGCGGTTTCATTGGTCGGCAGGGCCGCCTTTGCTTCCGTAGCGCTTTTGGCTTCTGGAGAACCCTGGGCTTCCTTAGCATTTTGTGCCGAAGGCGCTGTATTTTTCTCCGGGAGCTGAAGAACCAAAACCGCTATCACGGCCATAGCCGCGATGGAAGCGGCGATGCCGAAGCTGGGAGTAAGCAGCCTGCGCCATCTTGAAACCGGGACAGGTTGCAGGACGGTCTGCGTTTCCAGTTCGGGCGACAGTGGTTGGCTGAGCGACACGACCTCGCGGCAAGGTTGGCACACAGAGAGGTGCGCGACTACCGATTGGCGTTCGGCAGCGGGCAGGGACTGCTCCACAAACGCCGTAATGGTATCGGCGTCAGGGTGCGTCTGTGTCTCGTTTTGTGCCGCGGCAAACGTCTGCCGCAACAGTTCTGGTAATTCAGGCATTGCTAATCTGATCCCTTATCCTGTTGGAACGCAG
>DATBCN010000803.1:0-2071 GCA_036270475.1 Candidatus Angelobacter sp.
AAACTTCGGATGAAGATAATTATACCTTTAGGACAGCATTGAATGCCTGGCGTCAAGATCGTTTAAAAATGTGGCTTTTGGCCCTCCTTCCGATCAGTGTTATCAGTGCAGATCAGTGGGTTACGTTGTTTTTGCCTTTGCCAAAGGCTAACGGCTAAGTGCTAATGGCGGTTCTTTCCAATTTCGGCGATTTTGGCAATTTCTTATCACGCTTTCTCCGATCAGACAGGCGCGGATTGCTCATGCGGTAGAAAGAGAATTTCAAGTTTGATGGAGCGAAGCGACGGAAATCAAATGGTCCATTGGCTCTGTTCTTTCCCAGTTCGGAACCAGGATTCGTTTGTTTGGTCTTTTCATCTATTTCTATCTTCCTCGCGCGTCTTATAATCGCTGCTAGTAAGTCAGAAAGGAGCGTTGCATGTCGAATTTGCAGGAAACAAACCGCGTATTGAGCCGGGTCGGCGCCCGTCTATTGAGTGATGAGGAAATTCAGCAGATTGCCGGCGGATTCATTGTCGGCAGATTCTTTGGCAGCGGACTCGGTACCGGAGCCTGTAACTATGACCCCGTAACCTGCAGAGTCATTAGTGGAGACTGCAGTGACGTCCCGCCGGCTTGCCTCGGCCAGTAGTCCATTCACCCTGAATCAACTAAATCTGAATAGGCCCGTCGGTCGGGCCTTTTTTGATTGCTGGATTGAGCTTTAGGTTTTTCCAGCGCTAAATCCAGCCCCATCGGACCGTGGTGCGGCGCTTGCCAGCGCAAGGATGACTCCGGCAAACAGCAGCGTGTCGGCAAAATAGTTGATTCCTTCCACCTGGATTTCAATGCCCGGCTGGGACAGCGCCGCGATCAGGACAGGCCCATAGATGACCAGGACCATCAGCAAAATCCAGGCGCCCAGGCAGGTTGCCACGGTACGCGTTTTCCGGTTCAGCAGAACGCTTGCCGCGGTAGCCAGAAGGGCCGCGCCGGTCACATAGTCAATGAGCACGCCTCCCGGGACCCAAGCCGGCAATTGTTTTTGCAGCGGGACGCCGGGAAGCCCCAGCGGGTGCAGAAAGTGCTGAATGCCAAAAAATATTGCAGCGAGCGTGATCGCGATGCGGCCCACCATCAGCAGCGTGCTCCGGGCTTTGCCGCGCCATCCGTCTTTTGCCATGGCCGCAAGAATCCAGGCGGCGCCGCCGAACGACGACTCGCGGAAGACGATGGTCCAGGTAATTCTGGCGTTCATGTGGCGCAGCGCTGAAGGCAAATAGAGCATGGCGACAAACATAAACATCATGGTCCCCACCAGCAGGCCCGACCAGCGCACTCCGATTTTGGTGGCGATGCTCAAGGCCGCTGCAATCAGGGCGCAGCCAACAAAATATACCCAGAACATACGGCCTGGCATGTAGGGCGGCACAAGGCCCTGAACGAACTGCGCGCCGAAGAGATGCAATGCGCCAAAGACCGCCAGCGGGACAGCGAAGCACACATTGCCCAGGGCCACGATCTTGTCTTGATTCATGCCGCGCGCCTGGGCGATATCGTTTCTAGCGGCGAATATTCCGATCAGGAAAACCACAATGCCGGCGGAGCACATTGCCAGCGCGGTGCCAGTGATTTGAAAGAAGGTGGCGAGAACGGTTGGGTGCATAAAGTTGGCGACTCGTTATAGCGGCTGAGATTCTACTACGCTGGGACGAACCGCCACTCTGGTCCGTGTCATCAGTGCTCATCGGTGGCGAGGTTTGCTTTTCCTTATCACGTGCGATGACGGTGATGACGCGCGATCCGGATTTGCTTTGGCTTACCGCTGATTGCCGACTGCTAATTTTCAAAGATCATTTTCCATCGCGCCCTGGGGCGCTGCTTCCTTTCCGATTCCGCGCGATTACGGCGATTTCACCATGCTCGTCCTCATCACGTTCCATGCCGCCAACTGGATGGTGTACGCCAACTGCCCTATCTGCTTCGCATCCAGTGTGCCGTCGATAATCGCCGCTTGCAGCTTCTGTATTCCCATTTGAATGCTGTCCGGATCTTCCATGGGCCCAAGATCGAGGTTCAGCTTTTCTGCCTT
>DATBCN010000804.1:0-1642 GCA_036270475.1 Candidatus Angelobacter sp.
CAAGCCCGTGCTGCTGAACTTCTGGGCCACGTGGTGCGTGCCCTGCGCCGCGGAGATGCCTCTGCTGAACGAAATGCAGCAACGCTACAACGGCCGGGTGGTGTTCATCGCCGCCTCCATTGACGATGACGATATGAAGCCTGCCATCCAGGTATTTATTAAAAAAAATAAGGCGGACGCTCTGACCATAATGATGGGCGCAACGCTTGACAGCCTGCAGGATTTTGGCGTGGCCCAGGTAATGCCGGGGACCGTTTTTATTGACGCTGAAGGAAATATTGTTGACCGCGTGAGCGGCACGTTGAAGCGACCCGACCTGGAAGAACGCCTGCTCAAACTGGCGGGCGAGCCTGGGCCGGTACCAACGCCGCCCGCGGCAAAAAAGCCGGCCAGGAAAACCAGCAAAAAATAGTGTTGGTCCCGCACTGCCGCCCAGCATGACATCGCCTGACTGTGCAAATCCTTTTTTGCACGAATTATTTTTACGTAAACAAAAATTCTTTTGTCCGCAGGTCGCGCACGGTGTCGCGCAGCTTGGCGGCCTTTTCAAACTCAAAGCGTTTGGCGGCTTCGCGCATGTCGCTTTCCATGCCGGCAATGTAGGCGTCCAGCTCTTCCTGGGACTTAAAGTCAGGCAGGCCATCGGCGCTCTCGGTCACGTCCACGTAATCCGCGGCGGTAATTCCAGCCAGTGACATGGAGAGCGGGCGGATGATCGATTCCGGCGTAATCCCGTTGGCCTCGTTATAGGCCACTTGAATGGCGCGGCGGCGGTCTGTCTCATCGATGGCCCGCTTCATGGAGTCGGTCATTTTGTCCGCGTACAGTATGGCGCGGCCGTTCAGGTTGCGGGCGCAGCGGCCAATCGTCTGGATCAGCGAACCGCTGGAACGGAGAAAGCCTTCTTTGTCCGCGTCAAGAATCGCGACCAGTGAAACCTCCGGCAGGTCCAGCCCTTCGCGCAGCAGGTTGATGCCGATCAGCACGTCATATTCGCCTTTGCGCAGGTCGCGCAGCAGCTTGATGCGTTCCAGTGTTTCAATCTCAGAATGCATGTAGCGGCAGCGCACGCCCACTTCAGCGTAATATTCCGCCAGATCTTCTGACATGCGTTTAGTCAGCGTCGTCACCAGGACGCGTTCGCCTTTGCTCACGCGGTCGCGGATCTCATGCAGCAGATCGTCAATCTGCCCCTTCACCGGACGGATTTCCGTTGGCGGATCCACCAGTCCCGTGGGCCGGATGATCTGTTCCACCACAACGCCGGCGGATTTTGTCAGTTCATAGGGGCCGGGCGTGGCGGAAACGTAGATGAGCTGATTGGTGCGTTCTTCAAATTCCTCAAACTTCAGCGGACGGTTGTCCAGCGCCGAAGGCAGGCGGAAACCATACTGCACCAGGTTTTCCTTGCGTGAACGGTCGCCGTGCCACATGCCGTGCAGTTGCGGAACGGTCTGGTGGGACTCGTCAATAAACATGATGAAGTCGCGCGGGACGTAATCCAGCAGCGTTGGCGGCGGCTCGCCGGGCTTGCGTCCGCTGAAATGCCGTGAATAGTTCTCAATGCCATGGCAATAGCCCACGGATTTGATCATCTCCAGGTCAAAGCGCGTGCGCTGGTGTACGCGTTGTGATTCCACCA
>DATBCN010000805.1:0-4529 GCA_036270475.1 Candidatus Angelobacter sp.
AATCCGGTATGGACGGCCCTGACAACCAAGCAGGCGCAAATGGCCCATAGCAATGCCCTGGCCCGAAGATTTGCTCCGGAGATGACGCTACTGGGAGCGCTGGCCGCGAACACGGCGATGGCGTTTGACTCACTCGCCCAGTTGATACAGCGAGACGCGGTAACGCTCTACTTTACCGCGCCGCCGAACCTCCCCGCCGGATGGGAAGTGCTGCGCGCCGTTGAGCTGCAACAGATGGTGCAGGAAGACAAAGCCGCCGCTGAAATAGTACTGGCGGCTGCCGCGGGTGTGGGTGGGTCCGCGGAAGACGCGGCAGCAGAAAGCATGGCGGTAGAGCGCGCATCAGGACAGAACACTACAACAGAAAACGCGGCAGTGAAGAACGCAGGCAAAGAAAGATCGGTGACGGAGGACGCCGCAGAACGCGGGCCGGCGGCGACGGAAGTCCTGGAACTTACCGCGGCGGACGTTGCGGAAATGAGTGTTGTGTACACAGCGACGCGGCCAGGTCGCACACTGTGCCCGCGCATCCAAAAGATCGGCACATTCCTGGGCGTTCGCGACGCCGGAAAACTGGCGGCGATTGGCGGCTTGCGGCTGCATATTGCCGGATTTCGGGAAATCACCTCAGTAGCCACGCTGCCTGAGTTTGAAGGCCGCGGTTACGCTACGGCCATTGTGCGCGGGCTGATCGAGCGGATTCGCGCGCGCGGCGAACGCCCTTTTCTTACGGTGCGCAGTGACAACTGGCGCGCCATTGAAATTTACCGCCGGCTGGGATTCAAGGAGCGCACCAGGCTTTACTCACGGACGGTCCGGCGTTTAGCGGCGTAGTAAGATTGGCTTTAATTTTTTCGGCAATTGACATTCCTCAAGCAATAATAATCAATCAACAGGGAGATTTAGCATGCGCATGGAACGGCTCTTTGCGGCGGCACTGGCAGCAGGTCTGTTTGTGGTTGCAAGCGCGGCAGCTCAAACAAGCGCGGGCACTCCGGCGAATACAGCTTCGCCAACAAGCACCGTTCTTCAAACCAGCGCTACGCGTCAAACAAGCGCTACGCTTCAAACAAACAGTAGTGCTGGCGGAGCGCAGCCAAAGCAGCCGCAAGCTGACGATCCGGCAAAAAAGCTGGGCGCCTATGTGGGCAAATGGGAGACGGAAGGCGTGTTTGCCGGCGGACCAAAGATCTCCACCAACCTGGAATGCCGCTGGTCGCCGCAGGGCGTGTACCTGGTGTGCGATCAACTGGTCAGGATGGGCGGCGGGGACCATCACCAGTTCACGGTTTATTCCTACAACAGCAAAGACGGTTATTCTTACACGACGCTGAATGATCCGGGCGCGAAGCCTTCCAGCGGCGGAATTGTGATTGCAGGCAATCTATGGACCTACGATTCCAGCTTTGAAGCCAACGGCAAGAAAACGATGGTCCGCACCACCAACGAATTTACCGACGCAAAGACTGAAGTCTTTAAAGTAGCGACGTCAGACGACGGCGGCGCACACTGGAAGCCGGTGCTGGAAGGAACGGCCCACAAGACCGGCGACTAGAGTTCCGCCGCCGGCCCCGCAGAGACTACATGGGCGTTTTCCTGTACTTGCTCAGGTCCAGCCGGTACAGATCGATTGGGTCCATGCGCGTTGCTTCTTCCCCGGTGGCTTCACTGCGCAGCACGCGGAGCGCGAGAGTGGCGAGCCGGAAACGCAGGTCGTCGCGTTCAAAGGGCTTGGTAATGTAGTCGCCGGCGCCGGCGGCAAAGCCGTCACATATCTGTTGCGGGTTGCCTTTGGCCGTGAGCAGAATTACGTGTGGATTGGGGCGCAGATCACTGGAGCGGACCCAGGCGCAAAGATCGCGGCCATTCAACTCAGGCATCTCCCAATCAAGAATGCAAATATGAAAACCGCCGGCCTGCAGCGCCTGCCGCGCGGACTGCCCATCATGAACGGAAACAACTTCATAACCCCAGAGCGTAAGTAATTTGTCCAGCAATCTCTGTGTTAGGGGATCATCTTCGGCGACCAATATTTTTAATTTCTGCATGTACCTGCTCCTATACACCGTAAGGGTGTTGTACCTAAGTTATCGGCAGAAATTACTTTGCTTAGATAGGGAAGGCGGGAGCGGCCGAAAAGCGGACACAAATGTACTCTGAAATTTTGCGGATGGGCAGGTTGGCGGAAAATTATTGGCGGCGAGCGAATGCGGCTGCGGTCGGTTTAGGACATCTGGCCGTTATTCGTACCGCAGGGCTTCAATGGGATCGAGCCGCGAGGCTTTGATCGCGGGCAGCATGCCGCTGATCAACCCGACGAAGATCAGAATCCCGGTGGAAACCAGCAGATGCATAGGCGAAATAGAAAGATGGATGTCGCCGGCGTCAGCATTTTTTGCCATCACGCTGTAGACGGGGATTGAGCCGATAATCCAGGAGATAAGGTAAGCGACGACAACACCAAGGATCCCTCCGGCAAAGGTAATGGCCATGGCCTCAGCCAGGAACTGCGTAAGAATGTCACGGCGGCGCGCGCCCAGGGCCTTTTCCACGCCGATTTCGCGCGTGCGCTGCGTTACGGAAACCAGCATGATGTTCATCAGCCCCACTCCGCCGATCCCAAGCGTGAGCGTACCTATGAAGGTGAGCAATATCTGCAGTGCCATGGTGATGATCTGCCAGTTGTTCAGGTTCTTCATGGTGTTCCAGACGAAGACAGCCCGCGGGTCCTTGGGGTTAAAGCCATGCGACGTGCCCAGCACGCTGCGGATGTTGCCTTCAACTTTGTCATAGTCAAGGCCCTCGTAGTCCATCCATATGCCATCCAGATACCTGGTGTCCCGGATGTCGCTCATTGTGGAAAATGGAATGTACGCGATTTTATTTATGTTGCTGTCGCCTTCCTGCATTTTGGCTTCAAGAATGCCAATAACCTCAAAGCTGATGCCGGAGATGCGTATGCTTTCACCCAATGCGGGCTGGCCGGAAAACAGTTTATCTTTGGCGTCTGATCCCAGCACTACCACGCGCGACCGCTGCATTTCATCGGCGTCATTATAGAAGCGCCCAGTTTCCACCGCGAGCGCGCGGACGGATGCAATGGCCGGCATAAACCCGCCAACTTCAAATTGCTGGGTGCGATTTTCATGCTGGACGTTCGCGTTGAATGACGCTTCCGGCGTAATGTGCCGTACCACCGGAATCTGCTCCTGCAACCGCTGCACGTCTTCGATGGTGAACCGCGTCTGCGTGCCCGCCTTTGATCCACCGGCCTGCATCGACGTGCGTCCGGGAAAGACCCCCATCATCTGCATGCCAAACGTGGAGAAGATCGCGGTGATGGCGCGGCCAAAGCCCGCGCCATAGGCCAGCAGGATCACCACGGTGGCAATGCCCCAGGCCATGCCCAGCATCGTCAACGCCGTGCGCCGCCGATTGTGCTTGATCGACGAATACGCCTGTCCCAGCAAATCATGGACCATAGTCCGTTACTCCTTGCGCAGTGCTTCCACGGGTTGCAACAGTGAAGCTTTTCTCGCCGGATACAATCCCGCAACAATTCCCGCGACGGAAAGCGAGATTACCGCCGCCGCCGCGGAAGCCGGCACAATATGCGGCAAATCAAATCCCGGAGGCGTTGGCAGCCTGGCCAACAGCGCCATTACGCCCGCGGAGACCGCGATGCCCACGCCGCCGCTCAGCGCGGTAAGAAACGCGCCTTCCAGAAAAAATTGCATCAGGATGCGCCGGTTCGTAGCGCCCAGCGCTTTCATCAATCCAATTTCCTGCGTCCGTTCGGTCACGGACACCAGCATGATGTTCACGATGCCAATCGCGCCCAGCAGCAGGGTCACCATGCCCACGCCGCCCAGAAAAAGGTCCATGCCGTCAAAGATTTTGCCCACGGTGTCCTGCGTCTGCACCGTGTCCCAGCCTTCAAAGGCTTCTTTTTTCTTTGCGTCAAAGCCGTGATTGCGCGCAATGATCTGGTGGACCTGCTCCACGGCGTCCGCATGCCTCTCCCGGCTCACCGGACGCAAAATCAAATTCCCAATATCATCCGTGGTGTGTTCGTTTTTCATCGGAAAATACTGGTGCATCACGCTGAACGGAATATAAATGCGCAGGTTGTTCATATTGTTTTCCTGCCGTCCGATATTCGCCAGCACTCCCACCACTTCAAAGCGCACGCCATTCAGCAGCACCGCGCTGCCAATCGCCGGCCGTCCTGGAAACAGGTTGCGCATCATCTGGAAGCCCAGCACGCATACCTGGCGTTTCTGTTCCTCATCGCCGTCATTCAGCCAGCGGCCCTCGCCCTGCGGCAGATAGCGGATGTGGTTAAAATTCGGCGTACTCCCTGTAACCGATCCACTGGCGGTGGCAAAATCGCTCTGCGCGCGGATGTCGCCGCGGCCCACCACCGGCGCAATATCGGCCACCAGCGTGGCTTCACGCTTGATGTCAAGATAATCCTTGTGCGTGAGAAAGTAGCGGCGCATGTCCTGCGCCTGGCCTTCCACCGCCGG
>DATBCN010000806.1:0-2051 GCA_036270475.1 Candidatus Angelobacter sp.
GAGAGGGATCGCTTATCGACATCAAGCAGTTTCAGGCATGACCTTAAAACTGAATCGTGTTGATAGGGTTCCCTCACCCGCGCATCGCGTAACGGAAAACACAACTCGCGGCTTAGCTGCGGGGTTCGGGATTCCAGAAAAACCAATGGCTACTTCGCCAGCGGCTTAATAATCTCGCTCAAAATGTCCGGCTTGGATTCATCGCGAACCAGGTGCGCGTACTTTTCGCCATCGTGATAGTTCAGCGTAAAAGTTTTATAGTAGTCGCCGTTCATCACCAGCAGTTCCAGGTTCTGGCCATTTCCCTTGCCAGCTTTCAGCGCGTCGCGCAGAATGTCAGGATTGTATTTCCTGCCGTTGACCGCCGCCAGCGTGGCTCCCGGCGCAATGCCGGCCTTCCCCGCGGGACTGTCAACAATCACATCGTGAATTCCGCCTTTATCATCGAGCGAGAGCCCAATGGAAAAACGCGCGTCCACGGTATTGCGGACTTTCTCCATCGCCTTGGTGAATTCGCTGGCGTTATCGTCATACATCAGCTTCCATCCGCTGTTGGTAATGCCGCCCAGCGGAGCGCCGGGACCGTAAGTGTCAAGGCGTTCGCGCAGGAACTTGCTCCAGTCATAAGGCATGACTTCGTTGAGCGTCTTTACCACGTCCTCAAAGGTGTAAGTCTTGACCAGCGGCGGAGTGTTGCCGCCGCCGTGAAAGCTATGGCAGAAATCGTTCATTGATTTCTGGCCTTTGGTCTGTTGCCGGATGATCGTGTCCGCTTCCAGCCAGATCAGAAGTCCCTCGGGATAATAGTCCACGCTGCGGCGCCAGCTTTCAAACTCCGGCAGCGCGCTGTAAAGCAACTGCGCGGCGTCAGCCGTGTCCTGCAGCGGACGCCATGCGCGTCCCGGCGTATGGTCCAGCGCTGCGGCGGTCTCCGCGGTTTCGTCAAGGAATTGTTGTTTGGTCCACAAGCCGGCGCGGGGAGCGAGAATATCTCCCAGATACTGTGTAAGCCCTTCATACACCCAGAGCAGGTCGCCCTGCATGGGAATCTGGTAATCCTGCGTGGCCAGCCCTTTGGGGCGGCGATATTTGCCGTTCCAGGAGTGCGTCATCTCGTGCGGCAACAAACTGGCGGAAAGCCAGCGGACGTCGTCGTCAATCATGGTGCGCTCGGCCACGCGGTCATCGCTGGACTCGTGGTGCTCCAGGCCAAAGTGCGCCGTGTGGTCGCTCAACGTGAGCAGAAAGTGATATTCGCGATAATGCCGCGCGCCATAGAGTGCCCCGGTTTCAGCGATCAGCCGTTTGTACTGCGCAATGGTTTCAGCAGGCATTTGCAATGCCGCGTCACCATCGGCAACCTGGTCAATGTAATGCTGGATGGGACCTTCCGGCGTGAGCGGGATGCGGCGGAAATGCGCCCCGGCAAGCACTGGCGAATCCACCAGCGTCGTCAGTGACACCTGTTTGAAACTGATCTGGCCGCCGGACTCGCTGGCCACCGGCAACGCGGTGCCAAAGTGCCAGCCCGCGGGCAGCCTCAATGACGCCGCCACCAGAATGTCGTCCGTGTGCTTTCCCGGCACATAGAGGACGACCTGGTTCCAGCTCAGCATGTCAAGTTGCGTGGTTGCGGAAGCGCCTGAAGAAAATCCCTCGGGCGGAGCGGGCATCACCAGGTCCAGCCGCGCCTCTAATGTCGTCACGCCCTGCGGCACCGTCACGTGGAAGGTGTAGACCTCGTCCAGGTCGCGGCGCCAGTTCAATCTTTGTCCGTTGGCGAAGAATTGCAAACCAGTCAGATCGGTAATTGGGCCGGTGGGGCCATGCTCGCCGGGAATCCATTTGGGGAAAACCAGCTTGACCTCGCCGGCAGCCACGGGAATCTGCAACTGCGCATGCAGAATTTTTTCCGGCGCATGGGTTGCGTCCACCATCAGTCGGATGGGCTGCGCTGGGGCTGTGTTGGCGGCTGGTTGAGGTTGGCGCTTCTGCGCAAAGGCAGCAGTCGCCACGAGCAGGGCAACCACGCTTATCCGGCTGTAAGTGGT
>DATBCN010000807.1:0-3562 GCA_036270475.1 Candidatus Angelobacter sp.
CGCTTGGTGCAGCCGCGCGCGGCGGCGGAGCGGTATACACAGGCCGCGGGCCCGTTTGCGGCGTAATCATTCTTCTTTGCGGCACAATCGGCTGGCCAGGCACGGGCCTTACCGGTGGCGCGGCAGGAGTAGCTTGCGTACTTGCTGCGGATGGCGGCGCAGGAGCTTTCGTTTGCGCTGCCGCGGGCGGCGTTACAACTACCGCCGGAGGATGCGCCGGCGGAATAACCACAACCGCTGGCGGAGCAGACGGCTTTTCAACGGGAGCGGGAGGAGGCGCAACCACAACAGCCGGCGCCATCGGCTTGACCACAGGGGGTGTGACCACAACACTTCTTTCCGCTGCCGGAGCAGCCGGTTTGGGAGTTACAACAATAGGCTTCTCCGTTACCGGAGGCGCGGACGCAGGGGCGCTAACAACAGGTGCGGGTGCTGCAGGCTTGGACACAACGGCAGGCGGTCTGGCGGGAGGCGCGGGCGGATGCTGTTGCTCCTGCTCTCTTTGCCGGAGCAGCTTCATCACGTCGCCAGGCTTGGATATTTTGGAGAGGTCGATCTTCGGCTTGACCTCGGTAGCGGACGTTCTCTCCCGTGAAGAAGAGCTGGACTTGGCGGTAAAGTGCTTGCGCACGAGCACCGCTTCATCCTCCTCAATTGAGCTTGAGTGGGTCTTCTTCTCCGTGACGCCGACTTCTTCCAACACGTCGAGAATCGCTTTACTTTTCACTTCAAGCTCTCTGGCCAAATCATTGATTCGAATTTTCATCCGCTCCGTATTTCCTCCAAGTACTGATTACGCGATCATATTGACCTCACGGTTTTGATCTTGCGAAATCTCACTACAGTTCTTCTTCCGGGTTTTTGTGTTCCGCCGGTTCCGCTTCAACCGCGCCTTCGCCCGCTGGCTGCTCTTCTGCGTGGCCTTGCGCTTCTGCGCTTTCGGCATCGGCGGCAGTCTCAACCCCCGCATCGGCCACGGAAGTCTCATCCGCCGCAGTCCCGGCAATTGGCTCGGCGGCTTCCGCGCCTTCCACCACTGTTGTTTCACCCGCTTCAGGGGCAGCCGCAACCACGGCCCCTTCCAGGCTGGCGAAGTAATTATTCACCGCAATGCTGATTTTTTCCACTGTCTTGGGGCCTACTCCGGGCACCTCTTCCAGTTGCTCCGGCGTCATGTCCGCCAGGGCTTCAACCGTGGAAATTCCTGCTTCATTCAGCTTGCCGATCAGGGCCTCGCCCAGATCAGTCACTTTTTCCAGCGGCGTGGATTGCTGGCTGGTCAGCGACTCCATCTGCTGCTCAACTTCCTGGCGCTTTTCTTCTTCACTCTTGATGTCGATTTTCCAGCCCAGCAGCTTGGCAGCCAACCGCACGTTTTGGCCTTTTTTGCCAATGGCGAGCGACAACTGGCTGTCATCCACCACCACTTCAAGGTGCTTGTCTGACTGGTCAACAATGGTTACGCGGCTTACCTTGGCGGGCTGCAACGCCTTTTCCGCAAAGACCACCGGATCTTCGTGGAATTCAATAATGTCAATCTTCTCGCCGCGCAGTTCGCGGATAATCGATTGCACACGCATGCCCTTCATGCCAACGCATGCGCCTACTGCATCCACATCTTTATCGCGGGACATCACGGCAATCTTGGTGCGCTCCCCGGCTTCACGGGCAATCGCCCGGATCTGCACCGTGCCGTCATAAATTTCCGGGACCTCGGTCTGGAACAGGTTTTGCACCAGCTCCGGCGCGGCGCGCGAGACAACCACCGCCGGGCCTTTGGAATTCTTGTCCACCCGCACCAGCACGGCACGCACTCGCTCACCCACGGAAAACGATTCCAGCCGCGACTGTTCTTTCTTTGACATGCGGGCCTCGGCCCGGCCAATATCAAAGATCACGTCCGGCCCTTCAATGCGTTTTACCGTCGCGTTCAGCACTTCACCCACGCGGCCAATATATTCGTTGTAGACCGTGTCGCGCTCGGCTTCACGCACCTTCTGGAAAATAATCTGCTTGGCAATCTGCGCGGAGATGCGCCCCAGCCCTTCCGTGGACTTAAGAAACCTGACTTCCCCGCCGACCTCGGCGTTTGGATCGATTACCTTGGCTTCTTCCAGCGATATCTCCAGTTGCGGATCTTCAATGTCGTCTTCTGACGGCAGAATGCTTTTCACCGCATACACGCGGATCATGCCGGATTCCCTGTCCAGCTCGCCCTTCAGATTTTCCTGGCTCTTTTCTTTCTTGCGCGTGGCCGCGACAATGGCGTCTTCCACCGCGCTCACCACAATCTGCGGATCAATTCCTTTTTCCCGGCTTAACGCATCAATTACGTTGTAAATCTCACTTGCCATAACAAAATGGTCCTTATAACTGCTTTATGATCGCCTTGCTTAAATCCTGCTCAACTAAATCTCCGGCACCAGGTTGGCCTTTTCCACGTTGGCCAGCTCAATTTCAATCTTCTCTCCCGGCGGCGCCGGATGTCCCGGCTTCGGCTTCTTTTTGCTGGTAATTGTTTCCAGCGTCAGCTTGCCCTCCGCAAAATTTCGCAAATGCCCTTCAAAATGCCGGTTGCCGTTCACCGGTTCGCGCGTCATCAGCTTCACCCGGCTTCCCGTAAAACGCC
Source organism: Candidatus Angelobacter sp. (assembly GCA_036270475.1). Lineage (GTDB taxonomy): Bacteria > Acidobacteriota > Terriglobia > Terriglobales > Acidobacteriaceae > Angelobacter. The sequence goes on from DATBCN010000807.1 coordinate 2,630, forward strand.
GGTAGTCTTCCGGCCGCACCAGCTTGCGGTCCAGCCCCGGTGATGACACTTCCAACGTATAGGTTGCGCCCGCCACCGCGTCCTCCACGTCCAGGATGGTCGAAACCTCGCGGCTGACCAGCGCGCAATCTTCGTGCGTGACCCCTTCCGGTTTGTCGATGGTGATTCTCAGGATGCGCGCTTTACCGCCGCCCCGTAGTTCCACATCCACAACTTCGATCCCTTGTGCCGTGGCCACGCGGCCGGCAATATCGCGAATTGTATTGAGGTCTGCCGCCATCTACCTTTGTTGCTGCCGTTTCTTATCTTACGGACCCGTTTCGGCGAACCTTCTGAAGCAACCTCGGCAATCCCGCCGAGCTGTGCCGCCACAAGAGCTATATAAGTTTCTAGTAAAACAAAGCTCGATAGCGGTTTTGTCGCGCAAGCGAGACGTACAAATGATGACACCCAAAATAAAAGTGGGCAATCCGCCCACTGGTACGTTCGCCACGAATTGGGGACTTCTAACCCACTCAGACCCGGGGTCCCCGACGGCACGCCTTTCGCCTGTTGGGGTGGAGCCCCACCTTCCGGCCTGAGCCGAAACCAGCTACAACTTCTTAATAGTACGCTGATTGAGTGCAAAAAACAACGCTTTGGGCGGCCTGCGGCAGTGCCGATATGGAACTTTCACATACCGGCAAACCTTTTATTTCCTTAGAGTTCCCGGCCTTTACCGCGGAAACTGTGCTTGCAGTGCCCGTGCCGGGCCAAGTTTAATCTTTTTTCCCCATCAACCCGATCCGGTCAGCGCCCGCGTGATGCGTGATGTCCACCGCCTGCGCCACGTATTCAAACTCCACCTCCGGGTCACCTTTCACAAACGCCACCCGGTCTTCGCGCAGCTTGTAAATCTCCTTAAGCCTGGCTTCCAGATCGTCCCAGCTAACC
>DATBCN010000808.1:0-3044 GCA_036270475.1 Candidatus Angelobacter sp.
GCATAGCGGATGAGTGCCCGCATGAGCAATTACAATTATCCGTTATCTTATGGCCCACTTATTCGATCCTCTCAGGCTCCGCGGCGTGGAACTGGCGCACCGCATTGTGGTTTCTCCCATGTGTCAGTATTCGTGCAAAGACGGGTTCGCTTCGGACTGGCATTTTGTCCATCTGGGCAGCCGCGCGGTTGGACGCGCAGCCGCCGTTATCGCGGAAGCCACTGCCATTACTGCTGACGGCCGCATCAGTCCGCAGGACCTTGGCATCTGGACGGACGCGCACGTTGAACCATTGCGGCGCGTGTTTTCATTTGTCGCGGAACAGGGATCAGTGCCCGGCATCCAACTGGCGCACGCGGGCAGAAAAGCCAGCACCAGCGAGCCATGGAACGGCAGCAAGCCAATCACTCCCGCGCAAGGCGGCTGGACGCCAATTGCCGCTCCAAGTGCCCTGGCTTTTGCGGAAGGCTATCAGGCGCCGCATGCGTTAAGCGTTCCTGAAATCGCTGCGATAGTTGAAGCGTTTGCCGCGGCGGTGCGGCGCGCCCATGCGGCCGGCGCAAAAATCATTGAGCTGCATGCCGCGCATGGCTATCTTCTCCATTCTTTTCTCTCGCCTTTAAGCAACCAGCGCACTGACCAATACGGCGGTTCATTTACCAACCGCATACGAATAGTGTGTGAGGTTGTCACAGCGGCAAGAAAAGTCTGGCCCGACGAATATCCGCTGTGGGTACGAATTTCCGCCACGGACTGGACAGAAGGCGGATGGACCGTGGATGAGTCAGTGGAGTTGGCCCGGATACTGAAGCCTTTGGGCGTTGACTTGATTGACACTTCGTCCGGCGGCAACGTTGCCAAAGCAAAAATACCTGTTGGCCCAGGATATCAAGTGGCGTTTGCGGAACAGATTCGCCGGGAGAGCGGCGTTCCTACGGGAGCCGTGGGCATGATCACAGATCCCGCACAGGCCGATCAGATCATCCGCTCTGGTCAAGCAGATGTGGTGATTCTTGCCCGCCAATTTTTGCGCGATCCTTATTGGCCTCTGCTGGCGGCACGGGCGCTGGGCCAGGACGTGAAATGGCCGCTCCAATATGACCGGGCCAGGCAGAGATGATCTGGTGAATTGAAAAAAATCTCACCAATGAGCAAGCGGCAAGGGACTGGGTTCGGTGATGGCGTTATTTCCGTTGTGCCGCCTGGGCTGATTGCGCCGCCTGCTGTGCCTCTTCCATACGATTGATCGCCCGCTTTTCCACGGGTGACGATAAAACGATGGAAGTGGAAGTTGTGCCAAAAGGCGTAAGCCGGTCAATCAGTGATTCCAGATGTTCCACGGAACGCACGTGTACTTTCATGATGAAGGAGTCCGCTCCCGTGCCGCGATGGCATTCCACCACTTCAGGCGAGTTCTTGACCACGGCGGTGATCCGCGTAAATACATCGCCTACCACTGACATGCGTATGAATGCCGTAATGGGCATCCCAACTTTCATGGGATCAACATCAGCGTGGTAACCCACAATGATGCCGGCTTCTTCCATGCGCTTCACGCGCTCCACCACGGCTGGTGTGGTCAAGCCCACACGGCGTCCCAGTTCGGCGTAGGAAAGGCGTCCGTTGATCTGTAATTCATGGAGAAGCTTCCAGCCAATCTGGTCAAGCAGTTTATCGGTTCTTAAATTTGTTTCCATTTTTTGCCTGATATTATAAGACAGATTTTCTCTTCAACTGCGGCCACAATGGGGAACTTCCTTGCGAATCCGCATTTTACGCCAAAAATTAGGAAATACTAATTTTCTGGCCAACGCCATACATTTAACACAAAAAAACCAAGTTTGGCTACAAAAATAAAGTCGTGTCGATGCCACTTCCGGCTGCACATCCATTTCCCTACGTTGCGAAAGCAGCATTTATGGGACGAAATGCATGTTCCAAGCCCCCTGGTAACTCATGAAAAAACAGTTTTCCTTGCTTTGATATTGAAGCCATTATAAAAATGAGCATTCCAGTTTATTTGTGAATCACTCACCGCGCATTTGCCCCCCAGGTGTGAGCTAGTTATTTTCCATGGACCCAATCGTCATTACACATCAGGAAGTTGCTCAGGCGCAGATTCCCGTGCAGGGAGCGCCGGAAGTCCGCCCAACCGTACCGAACCCGGTCCCCGTTTGGTCCCGGCTGATATTTATTCTGCTGGTGCCGGTACTGCCGCTTTTGTGTCTGGCCGCGCTGGTTCTGCGCATTGCTGTCCGTGGGCAGTCGCCTCGGGTGCGCCAAACGTGGGCGTCCTATCTGCTGACGTTGTTGATTATCAGCGGGTTTTTGTCCACGGTATTTGCGGTGTTCATCTTTTCCTTGGATTCCGTGCCGGTCCCGGACGCCATCAGCGCTTCGCTTTCTGATCTGGACGAGCGCAGCAATTTCCCAGCGTTGCCGGCGGGCAAGATAATGTCCGGCATAGAGTTGAGTTCCACATTGAAGCCCCTGGTGTTGCTAGCGTCGCCCACGGCCAAGCGCTGGTTTCATGAAACCTATGGCTCTTCAGGACTTCTGGGTGCGGCGCTGATTCTGCATTCTGACGCGCATGGATACCTGCTGGCCACGGCGCGTCACGTGGCCGATGGAGAAGGCTGGCGTTCCCGCAATGGCACGCAGAAAGTAATGGTCTCCGTGGGTATGGATGGATGGGCGTCAGCCCAGGTGGTGGGGCGGCACAAGCGCTTTGATGTTGCTCTGCTCTGGCTGGAGCGCCATTTTGGCGACGCGGAATTCACCCAGCCCGTCGCGACATACAGCAGCGTCCAGATGGGCGAAAGAATCTTTGTGATCGGCCACCCCGAGGGCCTGAATTTTTCCATCAGCAATGGCATTGTTTCGCGCACGCCGGGCAATGACGTGTTGCAGGTTTCAGCGCCCATCAGCCCGGGAAACAGCGGCGGCCCGGTCTATGATGAGTTAGGCAATCTGCTTGGCATTGTTACTTCCAAGGTAGCCAGATCAATGGAACCGGATGCGGAGAACCTGAATTTTGCCATCAG
>DATBCN010000809.1:0-3200 GCA_036270475.1 Candidatus Angelobacter sp.
GGCACGTCCTGCACCAACTCAAGCAGAACTCCTCCGGTGCTGGAGGGATGAACAAAAACGTAAAGGTGTCCGCCGGCGCCGATCTTAATTTCCTCGGAAACAAAACGAGTGCCCGTAGCTTTAAGATTTTCCACGGCCTGCGTGAGATCAGGAACGTGGACCGCAACATGGTGCAGACCCTCGCCGCGCTTCTCCAGAAACTTAGCGATCACCGAATCCGTGCTCGTGGCTTCCAGCAGTTCAATGCGGCTTTCGCCCAGCGGGATCATCGCCACCTTGACCTTTTCATGTGGGACAACTTCTTCGCTGACGACTTCCAGCCCAAGCTGCTCATAAAATTTGCGCGCCTGCGCCAGCGACTTTACCGCGATACCGAGATGGTCAATGGTGTGGGACATGTTTAAAAACTCCTCGCGCACGACTCTGCGCTTTTCTCGTAGCTGTACTGAGTAGTTGGTATTTGGCAAGATTGAAAAAGCCCGCTGCTAAAGCCAAGTACCAAATACTAAGTACCAATTACCCGCTTCTCCGTGTCTCCGTGGCGGTTTTGTTTTCGAAGCTCCCCACAATCTCCTCCACCAGTGAATACGGATCGCGGCGGTGCTCGGCGATGTCAGCGGCCAGTCGCGCGATCTCCTCTTCCGGCAGGCGTTCGCTTAACAGGCGTTCCAGCAGGGCGTCGCGCAGCATCTCTATCAGCCGTTCACGCCAGTTTGAGATTTTCTTTTTCAGCAGCAGGTCTTTCTGCCGCAGGTATTGTTCATATTTTGCGATGGTTTCCGCCAGTTCGCTGATGCCTTGGCCCTCGCTGGCCACGGTTTTGACGATTGGCGGCGTCCATTTGTCAGCCCGAATGGAAAGCGACTGCATGGACCGTATCTCGCGCTCCACGCGGTCCGCGCCTTCACGGTCACTCTTGTTAATCACAAAAATATCGGCGATTTCCATGATGCCGGCCTTGATCGTCTGTACATCATCGCCCATGCCAGGGACAAGGATCACCACCGTAACATCCGCCAGGCGCACAATATCGATTTCATCCTGCCCCACGCCGACAGTCTCAATCAGCACCATGTCTTTGCCCGCGGCGTCCAGCACGGTGGCTGCGTCAGTGGTGGCGCGGGCCAGTCCGCCCAGGTTGCCGCGCGTGGCCATGCTGCGGATATAGATTCCCGCGTCAGCGTGGTGTGACTGCATGCGGATGCGGTCGCCCAAAATAGCTCCGCCTGTGTATGGACTTGTTGGATCAACGGCTATGATGCCGACTGTGTGCTCCTGTTTGCGATACTCGCGCGCCAGTTGATCGACCAGCGTGCTTTTGCCCGCTCCGGGAGCGCCGGTAAGGCCGATGACCTGGGCGCGTCCGCTGAAATTGAACAGTGCCTTCAGCAGCTCGCGCGCTTCCGGATGGTTGTCTTCAATGGTGCTGATGGCGCGCGCCAGTGAGCGCACGTCACCGGCGCGTATGCGGTCGACGAGGGGTTGGAGGTTTGAGCCATTCATGTCGAGGCGAAAGACTTCAGGGCTAACGAATGCCTTTTGTCAATGGTTAAGGGGCTTTATGAATATTTGAGTCATGTGGATTATGTTTTTGCGAAGGGGGATCTGCGACAAAAACTATGGCTTCATCCACGCCGAACCGGGAAAAAGCAAAGCTCTGCATCCGATATGCCGTGCCAGGCGCAATCGGACTCACTAGGTCAGATGTAACTTCGCGGACAAATGACTCTGTCGTCCTTAAAACCGAAACGCGTTGAATCTTGGCTATTGCAGATTCAGGCAACGTTGCCCTAAGGACGTTGAACATGCTCTTGACCGCTTCTCTCAAGCTAAGTGGGTCAAGCCATTCTGCGCTAAACACAGCGTTCCACTCGGCTGCATCATGTGCGCTGGAGGGCAATAGCATCACAAGCGCAAAGGGGCCTTTTTGGTCCGCGATTTTGCGGATCGCGCCAATCATTTGCTCATAAAATTGTCCGCTTACCACCGTTGTGAAAGCCAAGTTAATACTCCATCTGGGTTGTCTCTGATGCTATTCAACAGGTCTTGAGCGTCTCCTGCTGAATATGTTCCAGGCGGCTCGTATCGCCGTTCAGGTTTCCAGGCTGTCGCGGTGTTCCAATTGACCCATAATGGCCCATTTCTGCTTGCATCGATCAACGTTTTTATTCCAGCAAGGATCGAGAGTTCATCAAAATCGTGAGATCTGAAGGTCCTTCCCAAGGATCGATGTGTGTCCAGATAATCGACCGTGCCAAGCGTTCGGCAGATGCATGCCTTTAAAGCGCTTTCAACAACATAGCCACAAAGATATACGCATCCATCAAAAAGACCTGTAGCGTATAAAGACTCAGCCTCCTGGAGGCGCAAACGGGAGATGTTTTGTAACTCCAATCTCGTAGGCATCTGTCGAAGACCCTATTATCTCACGATAAATTGCAGTGAATTTCGCTGGATCGGCGCCCTCTTGCTGGATAGGAACGGACAACATGTACCCGCTGCTTTCGCGAATAAGAGAGAAAAGTAGTCTCTAATCCTTCAGCAACTGCCGCGCAATTACCAGCCTCTGGATTTCACTTGTGCCTTCGCCAATGGTGCAGAGCTTTACGTCACGATAAAACTTTTCCGCCGGATAGTCCTTGATAAAACCATAGCCGCCGTGGATCTGCACGCACTCATTCGCGCATTTCACCGCCACCTCGCCCGCGTACAGCTTGGCCATTGACGATTCCTGCGTCGTCTTCATTCCGGCGTCCTTCATGCTGGCGGCGCGCATCGTGAGCAGCCGCGCGGCGTCAATTTCCGTGGCCATGTCCGCCAGCTTCCATTGTATGGCCTGGAATTCGCTGATGGCTTTGCCAAACTGCTTGCGCTGCTTGGCGTACTTAAGCGCGGCTTCATACGCGCCCTGCGCCATGCCCAGCCCCAGCGCGGCAATGGAGATGCGGCCGCCGTCAAGCACCCGCATGGAGTCAACAAAGCCCTGGCCTTCTCCGCCCACCAGGGCGTCTTCCGGTACGTGGCAATCTTCAAACACCAGTTCTGACGTGTCGCTGGCACGCAGGCCCAGCTTGTTTTCCTTTTTGCCCGGACGAAAGCCTTTGGTCCCTTTTTCCACCACGAACGCCGAGAGACCATGCGTGTGCGCGGTCTTGTCCGTCACGGCGATCACCACGGCCACGTCGGCATGCGAGCCGTTG
>DATBCN010000810.1:0-2128 GCA_036270475.1 Candidatus Angelobacter sp.
CGCAGAGATATTGCGGTCGGCCAATGTGCCATCCGCTGAGGCAAGCACGCGCCGCCAGCCGCCGCGCTGGCCTTCCTTCTGGTAGAGCGCATTCCGTGTAACAACGTAGAGCGTGTTGTTTTCGGCAAATATCTGCTGGACATCAGACATGGATCGCGTGGCCGGATGCAAAAGACCCTGCATCCGTTTTGGCTGGGGGTCGATTTCCAGGATACCCTCACCGCTTCCGCCGGAAAAAAGCGTCGCGCCGTTCACGTACAGCGTTCTGGCAAACGTCCCGGGCGCCAGAACGCGGCCGAAGCGTCCACCGTCAAACTCAGCGATGCCGACCGCTGTGCCTGCGTAGACTTTGTCATTGACCAGCGCAATGGAGAAGATCTGTGCATCAGGCATGCCTTGCGCTTCAGCAAAAATCTCCGCGCGTCCAGCCTGCAGATGCACAATGCCCTGGTCCTGGGTGCCGACCCACAAATCACTTTCGCTGCCGGCAAGTTCGGTAACATGCAGGCCAGCCAACGCGGGATGAAAGCTCTGGAGTGAATGGCCGTCATAGGCAAGAACGCCGCGCTTGCGCGTTCCAATCAACAACTGCCCGGAGCTGAGCGGTAGCAATGATGTAATCGATCTGGCATCTGCATCGGCGGGAAATAGCTGGCGGAAGGAGGCGCCGTTGAACGCCAACACGCCTTCTGAAAGCGTGGCGATCAGCAATTCCGGCTCTTTTGCGTCCTTTAACAAGCCGATGGACATCCGCAGCAACGGCGTGGAAGGCAGGTCTTGCCCGGGACGATAGTGTTTGAGCAGCGTCCCATGGCTGTCATAGCGAAACAGCCCAGATGCGCCGCACAGGTAAAACTCGCCTTTAAACACTGCCGCGCCGGAAAACGCTTCTGGAGCGTTGATCCACTCGAAATTGCTATTGACTGGAGCCAGGTTGCGGACGGAAAATCGGAGCGTCTGCTGTGAATGCACTTCCGCAGTGGCAATCCGCAAGGCACGCTGTGCGCGCCAAAAAACCAGCCCTGCGCTGCCCAGAGCGATGAGCACCGCCGCGACAACCACGAAGCGCCATTTAAGCCGGGAGAGAATTTTCATCTTGGGTGACGATGAAAATATACATCTCAACTTGTCCGGTAGACCAAGCTTAGAAAGAATTTTTGCTTTCATCTCCGCTGCGCTGCTCATGTTCCGCTCCGCGCTTGCAACTTGCAAACTTGCGGCCAGCGCAGAGGCGGCAAATGGCGTAGGGTTTTGGCCTGCTTACAGAATTTCGCGTGTCCAGGCGTAGACGCGCGTGTCTACCATGACACGCCGCCTACACTACAAAATATTTTGCTTGCGGATGATGCACGATAATCGCCGAGGTTGACTGCTCCGGCTCCATATGGAACCCGCTGGTCAGCCGCACCCCGATGTTCTCTTCCGGCTTGAGCAGTGCAAAAAGCTTGGTCTGGTCTTCCAGGTTCGGACACGCGGGATAGCCAAATGAATAGCGCGAGCCGCGATATTTCTGGTGGAACAGGTCGCCCACCCGCGGCGCGTCTTCTCCGGCGATCGCCAATTCTTCCCGGACCTGCTTATGAAACAGCTCGGCCAGGGCTTCCGCGGTTTCCACGCTCAGGCCATGCAGGTAGAGATATTTGGTGAACTCGCCGGTGTCAAAGAGTTTTTTGGTCTCTTCTGAAGCGCGTTCGCCGATGGTTACCACGGAAAGGCCAATCACATCAAATTTGCCTGAGTCCTTGGGCACAAAAAAGTCGGCGATGGATAGCTTCCGCCCTTCGCGCTGGCGGGGAAAAGTAAAGCGCTGGATGGCATACCGCGTCTCCGGCAGGTCAAACAGCAGAACGTCATTGCCTTCGGAATAGCAACTATAGTAGCCATAGACCACTTTGGGCTCAAACCATCCTTTGGCAATCACTTCTTTCTGCAACTCGGCCAATATGGGAATGTACTTTTCTTCCACCAAGCGCAGGTAATCCGCCTGCGAAGCCGTCTTCAACTGCCACTGGTTCTTGAACAGCGCCGTGTGGTTGATGTATTTGAAAACTTCATTCAGGTCAAAATCCTTGCGCACGCGCACGCCATAAAACGGCGGGACAGGAATATTCGGCGGCGGCAGCACCAC
>DATBCN010000811.1:0-3010 GCA_036270475.1 Candidatus Angelobacter sp.
GTCTCAACCACTCCGGCAAAGATCTTTGGACTTTTCCCGCGCAAAGGAACAATCGCCGTAGGCAGTGACGCTGACATCGTCATTTTCGACCCCAATCGGGAGCACACCATCAGCGCCAAAACCCATCACATGCGGGTTGACTACTCGATGTTTGAAGGCATCAAAGTGAAAGGCATGCCGGATGTGGTGCTTTCCCGCGGACAAGTAGTTGTAGATGGCGAGAAATTCCACGGCAAGCCGGGGCAAGGAAACTTCCTGAAGCGCGCAGTTTATAGCGGCGTGTAGATGTGCCATTTGCTCCACGCTATAATCGCCCCGAGGCCGTTAAAGTAAGGAGTAACCGTTGCGGTTGAACCATTTCTGTTTTGTGCTGGCTGCTCTGCTGGTCTTGTCCCGGGCAAGCTCCGCGCAACAAACACCTGATCCAGCAGACGTATTGCAGCGGACTGGTGAACGATTGCAGGCGGACCTCAGCAGGATGCCTCGCTACACCTGTGTGCAGACCATTACACGGACTTATTATCCCGCCAAACGTCCTAACCAGGAGCAGTCCTGCTCTTCCCTGATTGCCGCGCACGATCAGCGAAAGCACAAATTGACGGAGCAGGGTTGGGACCGGCTGCGTCTTGAGGTTGCTTTAGTCAATGGAAAGAGCGTGTATTCGTTGGTGGGCGCGCCACGTTTTACCGATGACACCCTGGATAAGCTAGCCGGCAACGGACCGCTGGGCAGCGGCGATTTCGGTGTTTTTGTGAAGGGCATTCTGCTCCATACCACGCTGGACTTCAAAGGAGAGCGCGTCTTCAATGGCCGCCACCTGTTCGAATATTTGTACGAAATACCGAAGGAACAGAGCAGCTACAAGGTAAAAGTTCCGGATGGATGGACGAGCGTTGGATATAGCGGGACAATGCTGCTGGACCCCGAGACAAAAGACCTGGTGAATCTGGTGGTGCGGACGGACGAGTTACCAACGGAAAGCACCGCCTGCCAGGCAACCAGCGACGTCACTTATGATCGCATCTCCATTCACGACCGAATGGTGCTGGTCCCGCATGAGACACGGCTTTACACGATTCACACCAATGGCAAGGAAACGCTGAGCCAGACCAGTTACGCGCATTGCCGCGAGTACTCCAGCACGGTGAAAATGATTTTTGGCACTGAAACGGCCCCAGCCGTGACGGCGCAGACACTCCCAACCGAGCCGCCCGCTGCGTTGCCCGCTGGACTACGCTTCAACGCCCACATCACAACGTCGATTGATCCCGCGACGTCGGCCGCCGGCGATCCCATTGAAGCGATACTCACTTCCCCCATGCGTGGCAAGAAAAAAGAAGTATTTGCGCCAACTGGCGCACATCTGCAAGGGCGTCTTCGCACCGTCAAGTGGTGGTCTGATCCTGCAGATGCGCTGCAAATTGGCCTGCAATTTGAATCGGTTGAAATCGAAGGTAAAAACGTTCCGCTGAATGCTGTTACGTATTCGCCTTCCCGGGCCATGATGACAGACATGTATTCCCGTCGGATGATGTTTCTCCACCCGGATGATGCAGGTATTGGCGGGACTTTCTTCTTTAATGAGGCGCGTGTGGGCCCGAAACAGCTCGATACAGAATGGATCACGGTCGCGCCTGACCATGCAAAGGACAAGAAATAGGCCAACGGTACGATTTCAGCTAAAAATCAAAAATGCGTTCGGCGGGCCGGACATATCCCCGCCAAACGCATCCCTTCTTTATCAGAACACCTGTGTTGTTACGGTCAATCCAGAATTATTTTCCGGAGTCAAATCCTGGGTAATTGAAGCAAGTGTATCTCTATCCGTCAGGACGGACCCGGCGGGTGCGTTCACATGGAGCGTGACCGTTACGTCCATCCGAATTAGTGGGTTTAATGTTCCCACGGAACAAGTGATAACTCCAGTGCCTCCCACAGGAGGCTTGATGCAAGTCCCCACATTGGTTGTTGCACTTACAAACGTAGTGCCGGTAGGAATTGTGTCAGTTATTTTTACCTGAAAAGCCGGATCAGGCCCATTATTGTTGCCATGAATGGTATAGGTCATGTTCGTGCCATGCTTGACCGTTGTCGGTCCCGTACTGCTGAGCGCCAGATCAGCTTCAATGATCACCTTGGAAATAAAGGCGTCTGACATTCCGCTCAGCGTCCTCTGGAAAGCGCCCGCGGTCGTGGGGAAATTGGTTGAGCTTGTTCCGCCAGCAACAAAAGCATTCCATGCCGGATCAATAAAGATCTTCACCGGTTCGTCATCGCCGTGGCCGCCAAGATAGCTTGAATAGAAAAGACTCTTTCCATTCGAGATCATCATGGTCACAAACCCGGAATTGCAGGGATCAGTGCCAAAGCACGTTCCACCAGGGTAGGTCTTTTGAAAAGCGCTTTTAGTCACAGGAAAATTAGCAGAAACAGTTACGCCAGTGACATAAGCATTGCCTCTGGAATCCACGCCGATGGACCTCCCAACGTCACTGGCTGAACCTTCCAGGAAGCTGGAGAAGACCAGCGCCGAGCCGTTGGCGTTCAGCTTGGTAATGAAAGCGTGGAAGCAGGGGAAGCTGTTCCCAGCAATTAAACATGAACTGGAATTAAAGGTAGACTGAAAAGCTCCTGCGGTGGTTGGGAAGCCCGCGCTGCGAGTGCCGCCTGTCACATAGGGCTCATTGGCTGAGTCCAGGGCCAATCCGCCGGGCTGCGCTCCTCCCAATATGGTCGAAAATTTTAGAGTGGAGAGGGTTGGATCCAGTTTTGCGACAAAGCCGGCATCGACATTGCCAAGCTGATCAGTGAGTCCCTTACCGAAGCTGGCTCCGTGAGGAAACGTGGAAGGCGAATTTGTAATGCCCGTCACGTAGACGTTACCGGTTGAGTCAAGTTTCAGATCGGCAATTCGCTCTTCCTGTCCATTGGCTGGAGCAGTGCTTGAGCCGAAATATGTCGCATCGAGCGCCTCCGTTCCGGCAGCGTTCACCCGCACAATGTACCCAAC
>DATBCN010000812.1:0-1709 GCA_036270475.1 Candidatus Angelobacter sp.
GTCCGTGCCGCAAACCTCGCTCAGGCGAACATCCAGGAGCGCTGAGTTCATTTCCAGTTCGGGTTCTTCAAACTCGCACACTTGTATGGGGAGAAACGGCTTTTGCATGACCGCCGCTAAAATTTTTCGCAAGGTTGCCTCAGCTTTCTACGAATTTATTGGGAGTGTATATCCCAAGGACGGAAAGACTGATTAGCCCCGGCCTCCGGCCTTAGAGGGAGTCGGGATAAGTATCGTGAGATACTGACATTTCTAATGGCTTCCCGAATACCGACTTTAATAAACCATAACCCGGCAGTGCTGCATTTCAAAAATAAAATTTAAGTTCACATTTGCGTCTACATTTCCGCCTGGATGCCTGACAATAGCAGGAAGCAATTTATGGGAACGGCGACCACACAAACGGCAACTACGGCGGCAATTGAGCATCCGTTGCGCAATCCTCACTATCGCCTGTGGCTGATCGGCGGGACGATATCGTTTCTGGGCGATCAGTTCTACATGGTGGCGCTACCGTGGCTGATCCTGCAGCAGACGGGATCGGCTGTGGCCATGGGCGCGGTCATGATGGCGGGCTCCATTCCGCGCGCTCTTCTAATGCTTCTGGGAGGCGTTCTCAGTGATCGCATGTCCGCCCGCAAGATCATGATGACCACAGCCACGGCGCGTACCATCTGTGTGGCCGTGATCGGAATTCTCGTATGGTTCGGCGTTCTTCACATGTGGGAACTTTACATCCTGGCAGTTTTTTTTGGCGTGGCCGATGCATTTGCCGTTCCCGCATCAACTGCGTACTTGCCTTCTCTGTTAAAGCCTGAGCAACTGGTGGCGGCTTCCTCGGTCAGCCAGAGCACCATGCAATTGACGACGATTGTTGGCCCGGTTCCAGCAGGATTTGTGATCAAGACCCTGGGGGTAGCATGGGCCTTCTTCCTGGATGCAATCAGTTTCCTTTTTATCATCGGCGCACTCTGGAAGCTGCCCGACCCGCCTCAGTCTCCCGCAGCCAGAAAAGCGGTATGGCCTGCGATTGCAGAAGGCCTTGCCTACGTGGGAAGAGATGTGCCCCTGCGTTCGTTGATGCTGCTGGCCATGACCATGAACTTCTGCTTTACAGGGCCGGTTGCGATTGGTCTCACCTTTCTGACAAAAAACCGCTTCGGTTCGCCCGCCATCTTAGGGACTTTGCTGTCGGCTATGGCCGCAGGAAGCCTGTTGGGCGCGCTGCTGGCCGGCGTGTGGAAGATTCGCAGGCGCGGTGTGCTAATGGTTCTGGTGGCGGCGGCAGTGGCTCCTTGCCTGGGATCCATTGGGTTCATGGAAAGAGTGTGGCCTCTTGCCGGCATACTGTTTGTGATCGGCGCTTTGGCCGCATTGATGAACGTCCACATCAGCGCCTGGGTAATGCAGCGGATCGATGCAGCGGTGAGGGGGCGAGTGGCAAGTGTGCTTATGCTCGCCACTCTTGGAATCATGCCCATCTCTTTCGCCGTTGCCGGATTCCTGATTGCGTGGAACCTGAAGTTCACGTTTTTAATTGCCGGACTGGCAATGTTACTGACTGCCGTCGGAGCGTCGTTCCAGAGGTCAGTCCGAGAGATCGAGTAATCGCTATCATGTCCCATGCGCGCTGAAACCACGCAAGTTTTGATTCGCTGCCAATGAAATCTTTTTAAGCGGATTTTGCTCTCGTCTCCATGCTCGCGGCT
>DATBCN010000813.1:0-1980 GCA_036270475.1 Candidatus Angelobacter sp.
GTATCGGTCTTTTTGCCGTCCGTTACTTTCCGGGCCTGCAGTGCGCTCCACATGGCCATGCCGCCTGCGGCAATGATCGCCAGCGGCCACAACTCACCGAAAGAGACATGTACGAAGCCAAACTGGTCGAACTGCAGCAGCACTCCGGCTACTACTAAGACCGCGCCCCACGCACGCCGGCAGGGATCCGCCAGCTTTACCAGTCCCGCAAAAATCAGGATGAGCGGCCAGAATCGGAAGAAATTCCCAGCTCGCACGATTCCCAAATTGTTCAGCAGAAAAATCGCGCCAACGGCAAGAATGATCGCCCCGGGGATCAGTCCCTGGTAGCGGCCACCACCGCCGCCGATGCCATTCATCCGGTTATGGATGCGCGACTTGATCCGCTCTTCCAGATCGCGTCCGAATTTTTCTCCGCCGTTTTCCATCTTTTACCTTTGTCCGCTTTGCCGCGGACCATCTTCAATTCCCTCGCCGCGCAACCGCCACTCCGGCAATCATCACCGCCACCGGCCAGCATAATAGCAGCACCCGGGTCAGGCTCAGCAAAATCCCGTTGGGATTCCATGCGACAAAGTTAACCACCTGCAACATGGCCAGTCCCAGCGTGCCCATCCATCCCAGAGTATCCACCGTACCGCGGCTCCACGCCGCGCCGGCTTCCAGCCACAACGCCCACAATTGCAAAGCCAATGCCGCCCCGCCGATCGCCAGCAGAAAATGTCCTGCTCTCTGCTTCCGCCCCACTCTTGCAACTTCCGCCGCTCTTGCCGTCCGAGCTTCCATTGCCGCGACCATTGCCGCCTCCAGCCCCGCCACACCTTGCGGGCAAACCCAGACTAGAAGGCCAAGGTGTGGGGTGGCACGAGGCATTCGGCAAACGCCCCCCGCCTACCGGCGAATGGCGGCATGCCCTCGGTTTGTGGAGGAACAGGAAAGCTGCGAATTCTTGGTTCTCCGGCGCTTTCGGGCAATGCCTCAATATCGCTTGCAAAATCCGCGTGTTGCGACTACGGTATGGGCCAAGCAATCGATCTCGACGACCAAACTTTATTTTGAGAGGAAAACTGGAGATGACTTTCGCCGCTCCACAATGGTTTCCTGTTCGGCTGCACCGTTTGCGCTGGATCCTGTACGTTGCGCTGGCAGTGTTTGGCGGGTCGCTGACTTTTGTGGGCGCCCACGCGCAACAAAAAGCCAGTGAAGAAGCAACCTTCCGCAGATTCGTTGACGGCATGTGCGCTGGGTGGAGCAGCGGAAGTCCGGACAACGCGGCCAAGTTCTACGCCAAAGATGACGGACTCGTTTTTTACGACCTGGCGCCGTTTTCCTATCACAGCTGGAAGGAATATCACGACGGCGCGCAAAAAGCGTTCTTCGACACCACAACTTCGATCAAATTGACTGCCGGCAAGGATCTGAAAGTCACGCGGCGCGGTAATGTGGCCTGGTTGACCGTACCCATGCACCTCTCGGCCACGGGGAAAGACGGAAAAACCACGGAAGCTGATATCCGCTATACTGGAATTGTGGAACGGCGTGGCGCGACGTGGCTGATCGTGCATGAACATCTCTCGGTGCCGATGAGCTGAGTGTCTTTGGGTGGTTCACGAAAAAGCGAAGAGAGATTCCTCGCTGCGCTCGGAATGACGACGTAAACTGGTTGGAATGACGATGTAAACTAGCAATGGCGTAATCTACTGGCGCAATCTAGCAACAATGTGGAATGCACTGAGCTACTACTGGATCGCGGCCCGCGGCTACCGACTTCACCCGTGGGACAGCCCATACCTACATTGGAGATTGGAAACTTTCCTTGGCCAGGAAGCGGAAAATCTGAGCCCTGCGCAATTCCTGAAAATCCTCTGGAAGTATCGCCAGCAAATGCAGAACTTCGTGGACTGGGCCGCCGAACGCCGCCGCATTCAGGCACGCGCGCGTCTCTAAGAATCAGCCGCAGCAAACGTAGGAAAAGAGGGC
>DATBCN010000814.1:0-3303 GCA_036270475.1 Candidatus Angelobacter sp.
GCCGTCACTAATCCAGCGCCAAGCTCTGCCGGAGCGCCCTGCCGTGACGATGCTGCCATGCGGCGCAATGCTTCTGCCAGCCGGGGATCGGATTGTGGATCTATTTCAGGCATTTTTGCCAACTTGGCTTTGTCTGTACTAATTTTGTTTTCAACATGGCCCGGCCGCGGTGCAGCCTTGAAGCCACCGTTCCAGCGGAGCACTCCAGCAGCGCCGCCGCATCGGCATAACTCATCTCTTCCAGATCACAGAGCGCAACCACCTCGCGATACTGTTCCGGCAGCGCCAGCACGGCCTTGCGCAGAAACTCCAATAACTCAGCATTGCTTAAGTCGGCGAGCACGTCCAGATCGCTGGTAAGACCGGCCTCGCCGCTATCCAGCCATTCTTCTTCCATCGGCAGGTCAAGCCGTGTACGCTGCAAAATGCGTCGTGTAAGGTTTCTGGCGATGCCGAACAGGTAACCGCTGATTGGGCCTTTTGCCGCGTCATATCCTTTTGGATTTCCAATCAGCAACATAAAGACTTCCTGCGTGACCTCTTCCGCCGTGGCGTTGTTCCCACTCATGTGCAACGCAAACCGGTAGAGCGGCCCCTGATAACGCCCATAGAACGCGCTGAAGGCGGCCTCATTCCCTTTGCTGAGCTGCCGCAACAGCTCCTGGTCTTCGAGTGGCGATTCTGCCATGAATCTGCTAGGCCTGCCCGGTTTTGCTTTGCCGGCTCCTGTTATCCATTGCTCGAATTGGGCGGATCGTTCCATTATTTTTTTGCGAATCGGCAAAATAGGCCTGACGTGGCGCCCCAGAACGTGAGACGCGCAACTCTGCTTTCAGTTATCAGGATAGGAAGGTTAAACTCTGTCTATGGAATGGTTTGAGAGCGAAGACTTTTGGCGCGATTTTTACTCCTACATGTTTTCGGCGGAGAGATTTGCCGCTGCCAAAGAAGAGGTTGACCGGATCATGGCGCTGACCGGATGCAGCGGAGGCAGCCTGCTCGATCTTTGCTGTGGACCTGGGCGGCATTCAGTGGAGTTCTCGCAACGCGGGTTTCAAGTCACTGGCGTAGACCGAACTGCATACTTGCTCGACCGGGCACGTGAACATGCGTCGGCTGCAGGTGCACCGGTTGAATGGGTGATGGAAGACATGCGGAGTTTTGTCCGTCCGGCAAAGTTTGACCTAGCCTGCAATCTTTTTACCTCATTCGGCTACTTCAAGGACGAGCAGGATGACCTTCGCGTGTTACAAAACATCCATCAGAGCCTCACGGAGAGCGGTGTGCTGGTAATTGAAGCGCTGGGCAAAGAACGCCTGGCTCGGGTTTGGAAAGACGCAATGTGTACTGAACTCGCGGATGGTTCGCTGCTCTTCCAGCGTCCCCAGCTTCATGATGATTGCACCCGCATTCACGCAGAATGGACGCTCGTGAAAGACGGGAGGTCGCGAAGCTTCAACTTTGAGCACACTGTCTATTCTGGTCGCGAACTCAAAGACCGCCTTTTGAACAGCAGATTCGCGCAGGTGCAGTTGTACGGCGACCTGTTGGGTTCTCCCTATAACCTGGACGCCCAGCGGCTGATTGCTGTCGCCCGCAAATCCATTGCTTAGAAAACGCGACACTCAAAAAATATCAGTGTACATTTGCTAAAGCTCGCAGCCCTTGAACATCCTTGCGGCCATGTAACGGCTGACCTTGCCGTATGATAAAGTTTCCGACGGGCGAGGGCACGGAGGGCAGCCATGGTAGAAGCGCAGGTAACCTGGACGGATGGCGAGCGGTTTGTCGGCAATGCCAGCAGCGGCCATGCCATGGTGATTGACTCTGACAGGCAACGCAACAGCGCCACAGGTCCCATGGAACTGGTCCTGATCGGTCTGTGCGCCTGCACGGCGACTGACGTAGTCAGCATCCTCCACAAAAAGCGCGAACCCTTTTCTGGCGTTCACGTCCGTGCCGAGGCGGAGCGGGCCACGGAACCGCCAACGGTTTATAAATCCATCAAACTCATCTATACAATCTCAGGCCAGGTTTCGCGCAAGGCGGCGGAAGATGCGGCCCGGCTTTCTGAAGAGAAGTATTGCGGTGTATCCGCCATGCTCAAATGCACGGCGCGGATTACAACAGAAGTACGCCTCACAGAAACAGCGGAAAAGTAGCAGCCCGGCGGGAAAAGTGAAGCATTTTAATGTGGGAAGAATCTAACGAAACAGGGAGAGTTCTTTCATGACGCAAAAGAAGGTTGTGGTTTACAGCCAACCCGGTTGACCGCCATGCACATGGGCTGAGGCCTACCTTTCGGAGAAAGGTATTCAATTTGAAGTGAAAGACGTGAGTTGTGATCAGCAGGCGGTATTCGAACTGGTTCGCACTTACAAAAGCGGTTCCACGCCAACCATCATCGTTGGCGAACAGGTCATGGTCGGTTTTGACCCGGACCGGCTGGACCAGATGCTTGCAGAGTAATATTGCAGCGGTTGGCCAGACTCCAAGCCCCGAGCTGGACGCGAAACATCCCTGGCGGGGCTATTTTTTTATCGCTACAGCCACGTTCTGCTGGGGCGCCGCAGCCACCTTCGGCAAGGCCATCTTTAATGGCAGTCTTTTCGGCGGCGACTCCCTGATCTCTCCTCTGGTGTTAACGCAAACCAGGACCACCATCACGATTCTTGTGCTGGGTCCTCTGCTGTTGGCGCGATTTGGCCGCCGCCTCTTCGCCATCACCCAAAGCGACCTTTTGCTGTGCGCGCTGGTGGGCACCCTGGGCGTGGCTTGCTCAAATTATTTCTATTATCTGGCGGTACAGAAAGCTACTGTCTCCCTGGCGATTACCGTGCAATACACAGCGCCCGTCTGGGTGCTGTTTTATATGGTCGGACGCGGCAGGGAACCGGCCACATTCCAAAAGAGCGCCGCGGCCGTGGTTGCCATGATTGGTACAGCGTTTGCAATCGGAGTATTTTATTCCCATGTTCAACTCAATCTGGTCGGG
This sequence comes from Candidatus Angelobacter sp., assembly GCA_036270475.1. Lineage (GTDB taxonomy): Bacteria > Acidobacteriota > Terriglobia > Terriglobales > Acidobacteriaceae > Angelobacter. The sequence goes on from DATBCN010000814.1 coordinate 2,996, forward strand.
ACCGGTTCAGCGCTGGTCGCGTCATTTGCCTATGCTTTCTACAATATTGCCGGCCAGGGACTGGTAAAGCGAAATCACCAGTTCACAATCATGTTTTATGTGCTGTCGAGTTCGGCTGCGTTATGGCTGGTGGTGGACCCGCCCTGGCGGCTGCTGGCACAGCATTACAGCGCGCGGCAATGGGGGTTCCTGTTCGTCTTTGCCTGTCTCTCCATGCTTCTGCCCTATATGCTTTATCTGAGCGGATTGAAATACCTTGATCCCACGCGGGCCGTGATTACCAGTTGCCTGGAGCCGGTCTTCGCCAT
>DATBCN010000815.1:0-4921 GCA_036270475.1 Candidatus Angelobacter sp.
CGCCGCGAGAACCGCCAGGCAAAGCAGCAGGGCCAAGGGCTTGAAATGGGGGCAGGGCACCGCAAGATCTCCAATCTCCGGAAAGTTCCATTTTGAAAATGAAATTGAATTTCAATTTCAAAATCGAACTTAAATCTTAATTCACCTCCGGTTTTGCGGTCAATGCTCCGCGGCGCACAATTACGAAATCATTACAAACCATGCGCGATCGTAGCCGCCCAGGCGGCGCGCAATGTGCTCCTAAACTGCTGTTGAAAACAGATTTATCCTGGCGCGGAAGCGCCTGCCGCCTTGGCCTTATATTGCTGGTAGCGCGCATCCACCGCGCTGATGAACTGGTCCGGCGTCTTCCGCCATGTTTGCTCAAGCTTCTGGTCAAAGCCAAACAGCGCCCAGGGGACGCGCCCTGCCAGGTCATTCAGCAGATCATTTACCGTCTTTTCTTTCATCTGCTCTTCCAACCGCTGGCGATGCCGGCCCGCCATCACCAGTGAATACGTTTTCCCTGTGGGAATAAAGTTGACGGAGTGCTTGGTCACTTTTTTGTAGATCCACACCAGATCGCCCACGGGAGAGACCCATGTGCTGAAAAATTTGCGCCGCACCATCCACTGTTGCGTGAGTTGGAGCTTGCCGTAGGCCCGCGTGGCGCCCGGTTGAAGTTCAGCCTCAATTTGCGAGGAAATTTGCTGCGCGTCTCCAAACGCGGCCAGGTGCTTCCATACCGGAGAAAGTTGCAGCTCCGACATCCGGCGCGCCGCCTTAAGGCAATTCCACATTGCCAGCGCAAAAAAAGGCAGGCATACGATCAGAATCGTATAGCCATTATCACGATAGTCGGCGGCATTCAACGTAAACGGCAGCACCATGGCCCTTGCGTCCGGCTGTTGCGTGCCCAGCGGTACAAGCAGGTCACTGTTCACTTGTTCGGGGGTTGGCACCAGTTCGCCGGAATAGTCCAACTGTCCCTGGCCCGTAGGCGCTTTCACCAGAAGAATGTTTCCCGCCACGCTTAAAAGAACGTACTCGTCTTTCACTTCGGTGGAGACAACCCGCCCGCTCCCTTTCTCCACGTGCTGCACAATGTCGCGATAGCCGGTGTTGAAGGACTTTGTTCCCGTGACTTTCACAAAGTTGCGCCAGCGCTGATCCGGAGACTTCAAGGTGGCCAGCTCGGTTGCCGATATTGGCTCGCATCCCAACACAAAGTTGGCGCAATACCGCGAGTTCACCGCCACTGCCAATATCACCAGCGCCGCAATTACGCCGTTCACCAAAATCAGATTTCGATTGGCCCGGCGCGCTTCAGTTTCCACCCATAAAGCCATGATTTCCCCCGCTTAGGCGAAGCTTACCATTGCCACGGCAGGATGCAACGACCAATAGGTGTTGAACGTTCGTCGCCGTCTTGCGATTGGCTTGCGAATCGCGGGCTTTCGGCAGACGATTCGCGCCAGCGATGGGCCCGCGCCAGGTGGCGGAAACTGTTCCACTGCTGTTCGCCGGGGGAACCGGTCCACGCGCCCTGCTCTGGGTAAAATCAAACCATGGCAAAAAAGAAGACGCCCGTCCCAGCGCCCAATCCCGCGCTCAATCCAAGGTTTGCGCGCATTCGCGCCACCATCCTGAAGATTCCACGCGGCCAGGTTTCAAGCTATGGCGCCGTTGCCAGCGCTGCCGGGCTGCCCCGGGGCGCGCGTCTGGTCGTCCGCGTTCTGGGCCAGTCTCATGGACTTCCCTGGCATCGTGTGGTTGGCGCGGGCGGACGCATTGCGATTCCCGGCGAAGGCGGACTTGACCAGCGCTTCCGCCTGGAAATGGAAGGCGTGAAGTTCAGCGGCAAAAAAGTCAGAATGAAAGAGTTTGAATTTCAATTTCCCAGAAGGCCCGCAAAGAAAAAGAAGACCGCAACCAAACGCAGGAAAGTAAGCAAATAATTCGCGATCATTCGCGTGTATTCGCGGCCAAAGCTGTTTTGCCGGCGCAATAAAAAGGCCACCCTCCAGAGGATGGCCTCAATCGTTTCACTTGCTGTTGCTAAGCCGCCGCGGGTGACATGGTCCGCTGCGCGGCCTGCTGGATGAATTTCTTCATCACGTTGGCCCACATCACTTTTTTGCGGACAGCGCTTTCTTTCACCGTGCGTCCCTGGGCAAACATTCCCAGCAGCGCCCTCATCTTGAACACACGCAGCACCGCTGCGTCCGGGTTGCTGACGCCATAGGCGCCAATAAAGTTTTCCTGGATCTGGCCGGTGATGGTGCGGTTGCAGAAAGGATATTTCTCCAGCGCCTCCACTGACGCCAGGAACGTGGCCAGGTCTTCAAACGAATTGCCCCGGCGTTTCATGCGGGCAAACTCACAAAAACCTACGCCATTCTCCGTGACCATGACGTTCAGCGGGGAAAAATCACACAACACCGCGGAACTGGGCAGGGTCTTGCGGCTCCGGGCCAGCGCGGACTGTGCTCCGCTCAGCACCAGCCGGATGGACTCTTCGTCCAGTCCTTCTTCCTGGCAGCTCCGGCAAAGTTTTTCCAGGCTGGCGATCAGCGCGTTGCTGTCAAATGGCTCCGGCGCATCGACGGTGGCTTTATGGAAACCTTTTAGCCACTCTCCAGCGCGTTGCGCAACCAGGGCAATGCTGCCGTTATCGGCAAATCCCGGCAACAGCGCCGCCTTCATAATGATGGACTGTACCGGCAGGCCGGCTATTTTTTCCGTCACCACCGCGCCCAGATCGCTAAAGTCACCCAGCACGCGGGGTATGCCCTCCAGCTTTTTCCGCGCCGTGAGCGTCTGGTTGACATATTGCAGATTTGCGTTCTCTTGCCGGGCCACGCTCTTGGCACTGGCCCCGGCCTTGCCGGAACGATAGACCTTGATGGCCACCCGCTTGCTGCCCCCGGCAAAATCAATGCATCCGTCGTAAATAAAATGGTCGTTTTTGGGGGTATGTCCAACCACCCGCAAACTTTTGAATTCGCCAAGCTGGGGATAATGCCTTACTGCTTGATTCCGCAAATCACATAGAACCTGCTCCAAAACCGTTTCAGCCATCAGTGCTCCCTGGGGTAGTTTTCTTACCGGGCACGTCTTCTGGCAACGCACCTGGTTGTTTCTTTACATGTGTATGGTTTCGACAACAAATAATTGACGAAACGGCAGGTGCCTTTGCGAGTGCATTTTGAATGCCAACTGGGCCAGAGAGAGGTGCCCGTAAGTTTATGATTATGAATGGATTACCATAAGCATCCTGAGAGGAATTCAGGGCTTGAGCACCGCCGTACCTATATTCGGAATGGACAGGGCATAAAAGCCCCTGTTCCGCCTATTTCCCTCGGGGATAGGCGAAGAGCTATCGGATCAATAAAAGAGGTACTTTCTCCATTTAGTGTCTGAGCGGCCGATCATCCTCATGATGTGGCGGCTGGTGTGGAGCGTAAAAGGCCGTGGCTCTTTCATCAGCTTCATGTCCGTCTCGCCCAGCAGATGGTTGCCCTTTCTGCGGTTGCACGGATGGCAGCAGGCCACAAGGTTTTCCCAGGTGGACGAGCCGCCGCGCGAGCGCGGAATTACGTGGTCCAGCGTGAGATCGCCCGAGGACAACAGCACGCCGCAGTACTGGCAGGTATTGCGGTCGCGCAAAAGGATGTTCTTGCGGGACAAGGCCCGGGTCTGGTGCGGAATACGGCGATACTCCAGCAGCCGAATTACCGAGGGCACACGCATGGCCAGGCGCGCGGCATGAAGAAAGTGTCCGTTCTCTTCTTCCGGCATGGCCAGCCCTTTCAATACCAGCACTATGGCCCGGCGCGCGGCACAGATATTAATGGGCTCATAGGAGGCATTCAATACCAGCACCGGAGTCTGCATGATGAGGCTCTTGCGAGGCTTGGCCGGCTGCGGCGCAGGCTCTCCGTGATGGCGCTTGTTTCGTCTGTCCCGTTCATGCATGGCCCTGTGTTCCTCCCGTTGAAGCGGCGGCCATTTTGGCCATAACGCTCCCGGCTTCCCTGGTGGCCCGCGCTACCGTGGCCACAAAAATCTCTTTGGCGCCTGCCCGGCGCAGCACTCTGGCACATTCGCCCGCCGTGGTACCGGTGGTCATCACGTCATCCACAATCAGGACGCTGCGTCCCTTTACCTTCTCCGGCTGGTTTACGGCAAAAGCCCCGCGAACGTTGGCGCGCCGCTGATGCCGCGTGAGTCCCGTTTGCGAGACAGTGTCCCGCGTGCGCACCAGAATAGCTGTTTCTAATTGGATGCTGGCGGATGTTTGAAAGCTCAAAAAAGTCCGCGCCAGGGCTTCCGCCTGGTTAAAACCGCGCGCCTGCCGCTTGCCCGTCCACAATGGAACGGGGATGACAAGGAACGATTCCGGCAGATTCATTCCGGCAACAACATCATTGAGCCGGCGTCCCAGCAGCTTTCCCGCTGGCCTGATTCCGTGGTATTTGAAGAGATGGACCAGTTCACGCAGAGCGCCTTCATAAGCGCCATAAGCCGCGGCACGGCGAAATTGTGGTTCGGCGCGGCTGCAAATCCCGCATAGCGGACCGCTTTCACTTTCTGTAAAGCTGCTGAAAAGCTTCTCACCGCACACGCGGCACAGCAGGCCATCCAGGGGAACGATTTGCGCCAGACACGGACCGCACACGGGAAGAATGGAAATCCTGGTAAGCGGGGAACGGCAGATGCGGCAATCGGAAGCAAACAAAACGGCAAACAGGCTCTCAGCGGCTGATTTAATCGCAACCTGAACCGCATCGCGCGAAACAAGCGCGCGCTGGGGAGAAAAACGGTCCCGTCTTAGGTCTCCACTACTGAAGACGACCCTCCTTAAAAAACTGCCAGAAGGATGTGAATGCTTCAAAGTATAGCTATGTTGCCGGCCGGAAGCAACGAAAGGAATGTGAAA
>DATBCN010000816.1:0-7464 GCA_036270475.1 Candidatus Angelobacter sp.
TGGCGGTCCGTGGTAAAGGCCCGCAGGTCGTGAATCAGGATTTCAATGATCCCGGCTTCGCGCGCCCTGCGCACAATGCCGTAATCCAGCGGCCCGCGAAAAAAGTCCGGAAAAATAGTTACGATCTCGAACTTCATCAGCCGGTCCAAATCAGGACTTCTCGTGGTGCCGCCGCTTTTCTTCCTGGTCCAGCGGCGCATCCAGTTCCAGCATGCCCTGCGGCAGCTTCATCTCCAGGCGCTTTTGCTCCAGCAAAATCTTTTCAATATAAGCGTGGGCAAAAGGCGCCAGATATTCCTTCTCACCCTGGATCACCAGCAGCGGCGCTTCTCCGCTGCCAAACTGCACATCTTTAATCCGTCCGATCTCGCGTCCGGAATCGGTGACGATGCAGCCCACCAGATCACTTACATAAAACTCATCATTGCCCAGCGCCGCCCGCTCGCTGAATGGCACCTGGATTTCACTCCCCACCAGCGCCTCAGCGTCACTGATGGAATCCACGCCGGCAAACTTCAGCACCACCATGCCCTTGTGGAACCAGTGCTCTTCCAGTTCCAACTGCCGCCGCGGGACAGCGCCGGTCCCACTTAGCGCAAAAAGGTCCCTGCGCGTGGCAAAGAGTTCGGGGAAGTCAGTGAGCAAAGCCGCAGCCACTTCACCGCGGCGTCCCTGCGTTTTGGCCACACGGGCAATCGTGACGAACTCACCTGCATCAGCCATCAGCGATGCCCCTACTGTTCAGGCCAGGGCTATTCCGCCTCCGGTCCATCCTCTTCTTCGTCTTCCACAATCTCCAGCATATAGCGTTTTTTAAACTTCATGCTGGCCGCGCCAAGAATGGTGCGGATCGATTTGGCAGTGCGTCCCTGCCGTCCAATCACTTTACCCAGATCGGGTTGGGCCACCCGCAGTTCAAGGATCGTGGCGTCACCATCCTCAACTGGAGTTACCTGGACCTGTTCTGGAGCGTCCACAAGAGCCTGAGCGATTTGCTCCACGAGCATACGCATATCGCCGCCCGCATCCGTCATAAGGGGAGTCCTTCACCTTGCTGTGCTTGGGGCCTGATCTCTCGCTTGCCTGTCCCGGAAAAGAACTGACTCCTTGCTGCTTGCCTGGTTGCTTTGCCTAGGCCGCTGGCGCCGCGGCAGCTTTTGCCTTGGTAAGCAAACGGCCCACTGTGTCAGAAAGTTGTGCGCCCTTGGAAACCCAGTAATCTATACGGTCACGCTTCAGGTCAATGGTGGTGGGGTTGGTGCGCGGATTGTAAAGTCCCACGACTTCAACGGAACGGCCATTGCGGGCGCGCTCCTTGTCAATCACCACCACGCGGTAATAAGGCTGCTTGCGCGCACCAATGCGCGCTAATCGTATCATTAGCACTGTGTACTGAATCCTTTCCTGGTTGAGGCCCAGTAATGCCGGGCAAGTTGTTATTATCGCGTAAGTTGCGGGGATTGGCAAGGCGTTGGCCTCAGCACGGCTCTTAGTTCTTGCCGCTAAAAACGCCCCATCTCGTCCATCACTTTGGCCAGCGCCTGTCTTACATCGTCCGGCGACCCCACATGGAATGTCCGCATCTTCAGCGGTTTCAACATCTTCTCCACGTTGCCGGCGCCGCCATTAAAACCCTGGTACTCGAAAATATCGATTTGCACATAGTAGACAACGCAATCACCTTCATTGCCGGTTTCAATCGCCGGGAGCGCCGGAAACGAATAAAAATCCATTGAAGTGCCAACAACAATGAACACGCGCACCGGCCTTTCGTCCTGCTTGCCCGCCGAATCAGGGCTGCCAAGCCGCCGCACAAGCTCTTCCCGCAGGTACACGGGACTCTGCTTGCGATTATGCAAGTCCTTCACGCTTACCACACCTGGACTATTGTCCGGCGCCAGCGCCTTGCTCAGGCGCGCCCAGTCCAGGTCTTTTGCATCGTCCTGTTCAAACGGAGTACGCCGCTGCACCAGGTCCAGCGCCGCCGCGCCGCGCGAACCGTTGGTGATAGTAATCTGGCTGAAGAGCTTGAATATGGGCAGCGCCTTTGCAAGGTAGCTGTTGTAACGGCCTACGTTGCCGCGAAATATGTCCGCCGAGGGAGTCAGATCCAGCAGCACCTCCAGATGAATTGGCCGCTTGGTCTTGAGCGGCAGATACAGATGCCCTTCAACGTCAGAATGAAACATATATTCCGGCCCGTCGCGCCTGGTGGACCAGAATTCAAAAGCATCCAGGCCGCGCCACATTCCCGGCAGCGGATCGCCTTTGTAGGCATCCACGTGAAACAGCCGGTGCATAAAGTTGTGCTCGCCGGATTTCTTGTCCCACAAGGCTACAGCCACTTCATACTGGCCGGGGACGGCAAAAGCCTGCCAGGAGAACTCCACGTCACTGCGCTTCATCTCCGGTTTCAGGTTGTTCAGTTCCAGCAAACCGTAATTGCGGGAAGAAACACCCTGGCCGTTCCTTACCTCCACCAGCAAAAGAAGCCGCTCGTCATGGCTGCGCTTCAACAGCTCCGGCCCGGGGACCTGGACTTTGATGGTGGCAATCAATCTCTGGTGGAAGGAAAGTTTTTCCGCCAGCATCTGCACCTGCCATGGCACCTGTTCACGCGGCCCTTCAGCCTGCCATTTGTCAAACGGCGCATCGGCAAAGGCAGAGTCAGTGGTGATTTCCTGGGCGCGGGCCGGCGTAGCCAGCCCTCCGCCGGACGCGATTGCGAGCAGAACGAGAATCCGCGCGAACAAGACAGGAACACGCCGCTTTGCCATCATAAATTTTTTGCCGCTGTTGCCAGATCATATGGGACGGGCGAGTTTTTTCATAAACGGGCAGCGGCAACGGTCGTCGAGAAGCCTTACAGAGGCCGCAATACTTCAGCGCCCTTCGCGCCACACGTACAGGAATTCGTCATCGGCGGCAGTTGCGATCGCGAGCTTGCGTTTCTTGCTCTCCCGGCTCAGGGCCGCGCGCACATTTTCCTTGCTGTCATTGAGAGCTTTGAAAGGAACTTTCGCGGCTTCGCCTGGCGACAGTGCTTCCACATCCGCGAGAATAGCAGTCACGACCTTGCGATGCTTGCCATTGCGGCTTTGCGGGACGTCAAGTTGCTTCATGGTTTCAAACGTGGGCCTGCGCATTGTCGTTTTGCCTGGCATGGGACTGCTCCTTTCGCGAACGTAACGTAAACGCATCGTTGCGTATATTATCATCGAAAAACGTATAATTGCAAGGCTTTTCGATAAAACTTATTTTTAGCTCAACTAACGAGCTGAAAAAAACGAGGCTTAAAGATATTCCCCGTATTGCTTGCCACGGCCTAGTCTTGTAAGTGGGTTAGAAAAGCAGGCAGTTACTATGGCTACAAGAAAAACCACGTTCGAGATTGTCCCCCTTGTTGATATCGCTCCCTTGCTCAAGGGCGCTGAAATACTCGGCGCTGCCGAAGAAACGGCATCCGAGGCGGCCCCACGGCAGGCAAAGATTTTGTCCGTGACCTATGACTTGAGCCTGGCGACTACGCGCGAGATGCTCTTCTCCAGCGCGGGGTTTCAGGTCTCGTCGGTCCTGACCGTCGGCCAAGCCATTCAGCGTTGCGCGGCTGAAGAATTTGGGCTTGTTGTCGTCGGCCACAGCATCCCTCTGGACCAGAGAAAATGGCTGCTGAAGGAGGTTCGCGGCCGCTGTGCCACGCCCATCCTCGCACTCCGCCGCGCTGGAGAGCCGCCATTGACCGACGCTGATTACACATTTGACTCGACAGAGAGTCCCGCGCTGCTGTTGGAAACTGTCATCAACATTCTGCGCCCGAAAATCGGTCCGGATACACTCGCCCGGCGCAATGAATGAGGTGATTGGTATTCATAATGCCAAAGAAAACCAAAAACGCCGATGGATCCGACGGGCTGTGGATTGCTCCTCGCTATAGCTTGAAAGGTCGACCGGCGAACGCGCATGGGAAAACCGTCCTGGCGGCGCGCCCAGCAGCTCTCGTTTTCTTGAGCTTGCAGACATTGCTCTGGGCACAAAGAGGCCCAGCCCAGCCAGAAAGAAGACCGCCAGCGCTTCCGCCACGAACGCAAAAAGACTGAACCCTACGCGCGGAATTGAATCCCGTTGCAGCGCACCGGCCCTGCCACCATGGTTCTAGGTTTATAGCAGACGTTTAGAACAATCTGGCCCAGGAAAAAGGGCCGGCTGCTTGCACCGGCCCCCTGCTTGGATGTCCGAGTTTCTCGCTGTTAGTCCTGGTCGCGTTCAAAGATGAACGGCAATATCTGTATCTGCTCGCGGCGGACAGCTTCCAGCGCGTTCGGATCAAGGCCCAACGCCTTCAGTATCGTCGGCGCGACCTGCTGATTGAGGACTGGCGTCTTGATCTGCTGCGCCTTCATTCCCGGTGCGGAGAGAAGCAGCACGGTGTGGACATCATCCTCATTCATGCCGCCGTGTTCCGCGATCTTGGAACCGGTTGTGAATATTACGCCCGTGTTGACCTTCAGCAGAATGTCTGGAGTGCGCTCATCATCCAGCGGACTGTCGAACTTGTTGGCCAGTGATTGCAGCGCGAAAATTTCCTGGATGCCCAGCGCCGACTGGTTCGCGGGTTTGCTCAAATTCGCCACCACGCCGGCCGTGAAGGAAGGATCTTTCAGCCAGATGAGTGAAGCGTCGTCAGAAATATCAAAGGCGAAAGGCGCTCCCACGGTTGCAGCCGGCAATCCGTCGTTCACCGGAGTGAGCTTCTGGATATCGATGGGCGATTGCCCGTGCTTTGCGGCGACAATGATCAGCGTGTCGTCAAATACGCCCTGTTTCTTCAACTCGCTCACCATGCGCCCAAGAGAGCGGTCCACAAAGTCGAGATCGCCAGCCAATCCCGCTGAAGGAGTTCCCAGCACATCGAGATAGCCAGCGCCTTTTAGCTTCTGGCCAACGCTCACGGCCTGGAAGTTCATGCCAAAAATCGCGGGGACCGGAGCGCGGCGGCTGCGATCATGCGTGAAGCCATCAATCTGGTTGATGATTGCATTGACTTTGATCTCGTCATAGCAGGTGATATTGAGGGTGCTTTTCGTCCAATCGCCGGTCTTGGCGGGATCGGGGATGGTGTGGCAGCGGGGAACGTCAAACGGCGGCGTGGTCAGCGGAACAACGACAGAATTAACTTCCGGACCAAAAAAATCATTTGTCCCATGATTGCTCGGACCGTTCACCCACTCATAAGCCGGATGCTTGTCAACCCAGGCGGAGTATAGGCCGGATTCACGGGCAACATTAAAGATGGTGTTCACGCGCAAATACTGGTGGGGAAAGACCGGCTTGCAGCCATTGTTTGGATCACGCGGCAAAAAGTCAGGATTAATTCCACCACCCCCATCGAGCCGGGTAAGATCAAAATCGACGCCTTCAGAATATTCGAGCGACGCCCCCACCGTGCCAGGGCAAAGGTTCGCGCCGCCAGGGATGCCGTTCAGGGTCGTCTGTTTCGGCGGCGAGAGCTTACGGTTATAGCTCACGTCATACCAAAGCCCTGTGGTGATCGGCGATCCGCCCGTCACCAGCGCGGCCAGTCCAGGAAAAGAATCGGAAATGAAAGGAGTGGAAGCGTTGGTAAACGTCTTGCCATGGGCGCTTAACTGCGCCAGGGTAGAGCCAGGATGCGCGGCAACATAATTTGTTAAATCAAGCGCATGCATCCCGTCCACACTGATCAAAAGCACGTGCTTTACGCGGGGGCCATCTTCATCACGAACGGCCGCTGCATGCATGGATACAGACAACAGCAAGGCTGCCGCTAATCCCAGACTCAGACACTTCGCCAGTTTCATTTGTTGCTCCTTTTTCCCAAAACGGATTTCCGCAGCAACTATAAAGTCGCGCGCGAACGGCAAGGTGAATGTCAGGTTAAGGGTCGGTTAAAAAACTTTGCGGACCTGCTTAATACTTACAGTGCGGAAACTTCTGCCAGTATCCTGGCCAGCGCATGCCGTATGCTCTCCGCCGAACGCACTTTTATCGCGTGGACCTTCAGCGGCTTGAGCATGTTGCGCACATTGCCCACGGCGCCATCCGCATACTGCGGGTTGAGCAGCTCAAATTGCAGATAGTAAACCACGCATCTCTCCTCTGATCCGGCGGGCATATGGGGCAGATTGCGGAAGGAATAGAAATCCATGGGGCTGCCGATGACCACAAAAACGTGGAACGGCTCCGCCTCCTGCCGTGAATCATCAGATGTGCCGCTGTTCAGCCGGCGCAGCAACTCGTCCTGCAAAAATGCCGGACTTTCGCGTTTTTGCTCCAACGCCTTAATGTCGATGGTCGCAGGCCCGTTCTCCGGCGCAAGCACGGCGCGGGCGCGCGGCCAGTCCAGGGTCTTGACCTCGTCCTGCTCAAACGTCACGCGACGGCGGCGCAGATCCAGCATGGCCACGTTGAGTGATCCGCCTTCCAGCCTGATCTGGCTTAAAGCTTTCATCAGCGGCAGCGCGACGGAAAGGTAACGGTTGTAAAACCGCGTGGAGCCACGGAAAAGATCAGAAGCAGTTACGTCCGCCAGCAATTCAATCCGCACCGGACGCTTTGTGGGTAGCGGCAAGTTGAGCTTGCCCGCAACGTCAGGACGGAAAAGCATGTCCGGCCCTTCCACCGCCGGTCCCAGAAATTCCACCGCCGGCAGGCCGCTCCACGCGCCGGGCAGTGGATCATCCTTGAGCGGACCGACGCGCAACGGAGCTTCCATCAGATCGTGTTCTCCCGTGCGGTCATCAACCAGCGCCACAGTGACTTTGTATTCTCCCGGCAGGACAAAAAAGTCTGAGTTCAGAAATATTTTCAGCTTCTTTAACTGCGGTGGTATTTCCTGTAGTGCGACGTAGCTATAGTCCCGGAAGATGTGTCCAGCGGAGTCACCCACCTGCACCAACACTACAAATTTGCCGCCCTGCGTACGCTTGACCAGTTCCTTGCCGGCCAATTCAACATCCACGTGCGCGCGCAGCCGCTGATGGACGGAAAGCCCATACGTCATGACCCGCACCTTCCACGGAATGGGCGCTTGCGGCCCCGTCCTCGTCCATTGATCGAAGGGCACCGCGACAAATACCCTCTCGACGGAGACATCCTGGGCGGGGAGCGGACTGGAAACCAGGAGGCAGAAGATTGCAATCGCGAAACAGGCAGCTAATCGGCGAGAGAGTTTGGTCATGAATCGGTGCCGAGCATGAAGTGCCAGCATCATAGGTTGAGAGAAAACGGGTTGAGAGAAAACGCAGAGCAAGCCTAAGCACCGTCCAGCGGATTTGCCGATAACAAATTTGCCGTAAATACAGTCTACCGGCGACAATGGTCGCCATGCGTTCTTACTACAGGTGTTCTCGCCTAAAGACATTTAGACGCGCGCTGGTTTGCACCGTTGTCCTATTATTTTCATCGCAGAGCCTTCTATCTGATACA
>DATBCN010000817.1:0-1573 GCA_036270475.1 Candidatus Angelobacter sp.
CACTCTGCGCCGCCTGTATCAGGAGCCGTTCGTCGTTCAAGCTGGTTATGTTGGCGAGATTGGCAACAGCGTTCAACTTGTCCCCCTGGGACCCCGGGTTTTGCATCTCTCGGTCGTTCTACTGAGTTAATCCGCTGGCCGGACCAAAAGGTTACGGTGGGATTTCAGAATCTCTGGACCACAGGAATAGAACGGGGGATGAGGGGAAATATGCGGGAGACGGTATTTGGTACTTGGTATTTGGTACTTAGCTAAATCTGGCCATCCACTAAAGTTTGCTTGATACTCGCCGCCAAGCCTCACGAGAAACAGCCAAATACCAATTACTAAATACCAATTACGGCCTCTTCCCACTCAAACTCTTCCTGCTGCGTCTCCTGGCACATCCAGACCGGAGCGAATGACAGCCGATGCAACGGCGTTGGCCCATGGTCGCGGAGAGCCGCCAGATGTTTGGGTGAGCGGTAGCCTTTGTTTGACGCCAGATCGTATTCCGGGAAGACCGGGTCCCAGCGGCGGATCATCTCGTCGCGATGCACCTTGGCAATAATGGAGGCCGCCGCAATCGAGATGGAGAGCGCATCGCCATGAATAATGTTGGTCTGCGGACACTGCCAATCGACCTTCACTGCGTCTACCAGAAGATGGTCCGGCGCGGGCGCAAGCTGGGCAATCGCCAGGCGCATCGCCAGCAGTGAAGCCCAGTAAATGTTGAGTTGGTCAATCCGCGCCACGTCCACGGCGGCGACCGCGTATGCGATGGCGTGTTTCTTGATCCGCTCCGCCAGCGTCTCGCGGGTCTCCTGGTCTATGAGCTTGGAGTCGCGCAGCCCTTTAATACGATAGCCAGGCTCAAGAATCACAGCCCCGGCCACGACAGGGCCAAACAGGCAGCCGCGGCCAACTTCATCCACGCCGGCCACCAGCTTTGCGCCGGCGGCCCACGCCAGCTTTTCAAATTTCTGCGTACACTTCAGCCGCTTGAGCAGGCGCATCTTCATGGTGCCGGCGGAAAAGGGCACGCCTGTTTCCGGATTGATGGGGACCGTCTTTTTCTTGCGTTTCTTCCGTGTAGGTTGGCGTGCGGGTTGGGGCGAGGCAGACATTACGCCTAGGATAACGCAAATCAGAAACAGCCGCGAATACACGCGAAACTCGCGAATCCCGGAACAAGCGCCAAAAAGATTCGTGCTGATTCGCGCAAATTCGCGGCTGATGCTTCTAGTGGGGCTTCCACAAGAGTGGAGCCAGGCTACGCTTCAGTCGTTACTTCTTCCGTCTTTGCAGCTTCCGTGCGATGGTCAACTTCACGCAGACGGGCAGCCTTGCCTTTTAAGGCGCGCAGATAAAACAGTTTGGCGCGGCGAACCTGGTTGGACCGCACAACTTCCACTTTATCCAGTACCTTGGAATTAAAGGGGAAGATGCGCTCCACGCCCTGGCCAAAGCTCACCTTGCGGACGGTAAAGCTGCCTTGCGGGCCGCTGCGCATTGAAATAACGGTGCCTTCAAAAGCCTGCACGCGTTCCTTGTCGCCTTCCTTGATTTTTACCTGCACGCGGACGCTATCGCC